>JAYTTM010000029.1:0-2852 GCA_043745055.1 Chitinophagaceae bacterium
TATCCTAACAAGATAAAAATCAAAAAGGATTACATACCTTCGCCGTCCAAAAAATTACAACAATGGCCAGAGTATGTCAGGTAACAGGAAAGAAGCCAATAACGGGCAATAAAGTTTCCCATTCAAACATTAAAACGAAACGCAGGTTTTTACCAAACCTTCAAACCAAACGTTATTTTTTAGCTGAAGAAGATAAGTGGGTAACACTTAAAGTTTCATCAGAAGCTATCCGCACCATCAACAAAAACGGATTGTTTTCAGTAATTAAAAAATTAAGAGCTGCCGGGGAAAAGATTTAATAAAACACCTATTACTCCTGCATGGGAGTGGTAACAATAAAAAAACACAACAATGGCAAAGAAAGGAAACAGGGTGCAGGTAATTTTAGAGTGCACTGAGCATAAAGCAAGTGGAAAAGCTGGTACCAGCCGCTACATCACTAAAAAAAATAAAAAGAATACACCAGAAAGATTGGAGTTGAAGAAATTCAATCCCATCTTAAAGAAGGTGACTGTTCATAAAGAAATCAAGTAATTTGGTTTAAAGGTTTACAATTTAACAAGTTAATGCACACTTGATGCTTGCAAGCCTTCAACACAACAACTTATAAACTTATCAATTTAATACAATGGCAAAAGCAGCAAAAACAGCGATTAAAACCAAAGACCAGAAAGCAGCTTCTGAAGCAAAAAACTGGAGCAAAGTAATACGTGCGGTACGTAGCTCAAAAACAGGTGCTTATACTTTTAAAGAATCAATCGTTCACAAAGACAAAATTAAAGAGCATTTGGCTCAATAATTTTTCAACATGAAGAAATTATATGCAAGCTGTCCTGATTTATTTCGGGACAGCTTTCTTTATTTTCTGCCCTCATCTCCAAAAGGAGCGTAAGGCATACACCAACTACATTTCATAACCATAAATTATTCTCCTTCAGGGGACAGGGCATGGGACTTTTTGATAAATTATTTGGAAAAAAGGAGCAAAAGGAAACGCTGGACCAAGGTTTGCAAAAAACCAGGGAAGGTTTTTTTAGTAAAATAACCAAAGCAATTGCCGGTAAAAGCACCATCGATGAAGAGGTATTAGATAACCTTGAAGATGCTTTGGTAAGTGCTGACGTAGGCATTGAAACAACTGTAGAAATAATTAACCGGATAGAAAAAAGAGTAGCCAAAGATAAATACTTAAATGCCGCAGAATTAAATAGCATTCTAAAAGACGAAATTGAACAAATGCTGGTGGCTGCTCCTGAAGATCATAGCTATGAAAGCTATGAATTACCTGCAGGACACAAGCCTCACATAATTCTTGTAGTAGGTGTTAACGGAGTAGGAAAAACTACTACCATTGGCAAACTGGCACATAACTTTTCAATGGCAGGTAAATCTGTTTTGTTAGGTGCTGCAGACACTTTTAGAGCTGCTGCCGTGGAACAATTAACCATCTGGAGTGAAAGAACCAATGTACCTATTGTAAAAAAGGAAATGGGCAGCGATCCAGCGTCTGTAGCTTATGATACCGTTATAAGTGGTGTTGCAAAAAATGTGGATGTAATTATCATTGATACTGCAGGCCGGCTTCATAACAAAGCCTATTTAATGGAGGAACTCTCCAAAATAAAAAGAGTGATTCAAAAAGTGATACCTGATGCTCCACATGAAGTAATGCTGGTGCTGGACGGCAGCACCGGACAAAATGCATTAGAACAAGCCAAACAATTTACTGCTACTACTGATGTAACTGCACTAACCATTACTAAATTAGATGGCACTGCAAAGGGCGGCGTGGTATTAGCCATTGCACATCTATTTAAAATACCGGTGAAATTTATTGGTGTAGGTGAGAAAGCAACGGACTTACTGGTATTTGATAAAAAGCAGTTTGTAGAGGGACTTTTTTCTCCCATTACTTAGCTGTTTACTAGTTAAAAAAAGGGTTGTGGTTATTAAAGATTTAGTTTTTCTGAATTAATTAATTTGTATAAAAAAGAAATCCTCCTTTAGGGGATAGGGGCTTATGATAAAAGTTGGAGAATATAATTCACTAAAAGTATTAAGGATTGTTGATTTTGGGGTGTATCTCGATGATGGTGCAGAAGGTATTTTATTACCCAAACGTTTTGTACCAACTGTTGTTGCTGTTGATGACGAATTGGATGTATTTGTTTATCATGATGGCGAAGACAGACTGATTGCAACAACCCAACGTCCAAAAGGAATTTTAGGTGATATTGTAAAACTTAGGGCGGTAAATGTTACACCTCAAGGTGCTTTTTTAGATAATGGGTTGATGAAAGACATTTTTGTTCCTTCATCAAAACAGCTTACAGGTATGATGATTAACGGAGATTACCTGGTTAAAATTTACCTTGATGAACAAACCGGCAGACTAGCCGCAACAGAAAAAGTCGGCGCCTTTTTAAGCAATGAAAATCTTACTGTAAAAGAATTGGATGAAGTTGACCTCATTGCATTTAGAAGAACCGATATTGGTTACCTATGTATCATCAATAACTTGCACACCGGCGTGCTGCATTTTAATGAAATTTATCGCAGCATTTCAGTTGGTGATGCTTTTAAAGGTTTCATCAAAAAAATATATCCTGAAAGTATTGATAAAATTGACCGTTTTAGAATAGATGTTGTTGCAGGTAAAAAAGGCTATCAACGGGTAGAAGATGAAGCAGAAAAAGTATTGCGGCTTTTAAATGAAAATGATGGCTTCCTCCCCTATCATGACAAAAGTAATCCGGAAGATATTTATGATTTTTTCGGCATGAGCAAGAAGACCTTTAAAATGACCACCGGTAATTTATTTAAGCAACGTAAAATTAGTTTTGAAAAAACCG
>JAYTTM010000030.1:0-2850 GCA_043745055.1 Chitinophagaceae bacterium
GATGAAAAACCTCACAGGATTGCAACAGCTCAATCTGGTGGGCACCCATGTTTCTGCTCTGGCAATATTGAGCCTGAAGGATATTAAAACACTTTCCAGCATTTATCTTTATAAAACGGGAAACACAGCCAATGATTTTGCTAAACTTAAAAACAGTTTTCCAAAAACAACTCTGGATACAGGCGGATACATAGTACCAACATATAAAGGTGATACGGCTATGTTGAAATACAATTATACGGGTAAATAAATAATTGAATTTTACTCCCGTTATTTGCCCTGCGCTTTCTTAAACAGATAATTATAAGTTTCCACCTGCGAACGAATTTTTTTTGTGTTACGGGGGTTTACATATTGGTTGCTGAGTTCATTGTCTAGTTTCCTTGCTTTGATATTGTCTGATAATTGTATCTGCAGTATATCTTTTAATTCCTGCTGGATATTTTTTTCAAAAATAGGGCAGGCGGCTTCTACCCGGTGGTCAATGTTCCGCACCATCCAATCGGCCGAAGAAATAAAAGTTTTTTCAATACCGCCATTGTGAAAAATCATAATCCTTGCATGTTCCAGGTATTCATCTACAATGCTGATGGCTTGTACCGGTATTTTAAACTTGCTGTTTTCGGTAAGCATACAAAAAATACCACGGATTATCATTTTAATTTCCACGCCAGCCTTGGCTGCTTCATACAATTTTGCTATCAGAATTTCATCACTAAGTGAATTCATTTTTAAAGTAATAGCTGCCGGTTTGCCTGCTTTGGCTAATTTTGTTTCTTTGGCTATCAATAGCAGTAATTGCCTGCGCATATTGGTAGGACATACTATCAAAGTTTTGCAGGCTTTTAAATATTGTAGCCTCGTTTTGGGTTGTTCCAGATAATAAAATATACGGTTAACATCCGCCATAATATTTCTATCAGAAGTAAGCAGACAATGGTCACCATAAATTTTGGCGGTTCTTTCATTTAAGTTGCCGGTGCTAACAAAGCCGTAATGAGTGGTTTGTTTGTTGATCACTCTTTTTATCAGGCATATTTTAGCATGAACTTTAAGGTTGGGTACACCTAATAAAACTCTTACACCTGCCTCTTCCAACTCTTCTTTCCACTCCAGGTTAGCCTCTTCATCAAATCTTGCTCTTAATTCAATTACAGCAGTCACCTGCTTTCCATTGCGGACAGCATTGGACAGTGCATTTATGATTTTAGATCTGCCGGCAAGGCGATAACAGGTGATTTTAATATGGGTAACATGTGGGTCAATGGCTGCTTCTCGTAATAAATCTATTACACTGTCAAAAGAATGGAAGGGAAAACTAAGCAACACATCCTTTTTCATTACCACATCTGTTACCTGCTTTTTATTTTTTAACAGCGGATGAACAAAGGGGTTTTTACGGGTGCTTTTTTGAGAAAAAACAGCTTCGGGAAAATTGATAAAATCCTTAAAATTGTGAATCCTTCCACCAGGTATCAGGTTATCTTTCTCACTCAATCCCAATCGCTTTACCAGGTAGGTTAACAACGACGGATCAATCTCTTTATCGTAAATAAAACGAACTGGTTTGCCTTTTTTGCGGTTCTTTAAACCCTTTTCTATTTTCTGAATAAGAGAAGTAGAAATGTCATTGTCAATATCAATTTCTGCATCCCTTGTTACTTTAATTATGTGAGAGGAGAATACATCGTAATTGAAATAGGAAAAGATATTTGGCAGGCAAAAGCGGATAATATCTTCCAGCAAAATAATATGATGCTGGTGTTGCCGGGCAGGCAGCTGAATAAATCTTGGCAGCCTGCGGGCGGGTACTGATACCAGTGCAAATCGTTGTGGAATGCTCTTGTCTTTTTTTGACAATCTACAGGCCAGGTAAATAGATTTGTCACTAAGTGTAGGAAATGCCTGTATACTTTCAATCATCAAAGGAACAATGTTGCTGCGGATTTCTTCATTAAAAAAATCCAGCACAAATTTTTGTTGAACCCCGGTTAGTTGTTTTTCTGTGATCAGAAATATTTTTTGCTTTTTAAGTTCACGGAGAATTTCATTCCATATACGGTCAAATTCTTTTTGTTGTTCTATAACCTTATCCTGGATATCTTCCAGTATGATGCCGGGAGAAACTTCCAGGTGCATATTGCCTTTGTTGCCCACTTCAATCATCCGCTGAAGCGTAGCCACTCTCACCCTGAAAAACTCATCTAAATTGTTGGAAAAAATGCCCAGAAATTTGATGCGTTCCCTCAATGGAACCGTATCATCTGCTGCCTCTTGTAGTACACGGCTGTTAAAGGACAACCAACTAATATCCCTGATAATTGTTTTTTGATTTTTTAACCTGTTCATACTGTAACTACTGTTCCGCACCAGATAACTGCCTGTCTGCAAACACCGATTTTGTTGAAAATTGAGTACTGTTTTCTCACTCGTTGATAAAATTGAAAGAATTAAAATTAACCATTTTACATTTATACTGATATTAATTTTGTAAAGTATTTCTCAAAAAATTCCCTAAAGTATCGTATCACACAAAAGAGTAGATTTTTTTATGCCTCCAACTGTTATGCTTCTTTCATTATAAATAATCATCTAAAAATCATTGATGGATTGTTAAATACTTCATCAACAAAACCCTTATTTTTGCGCCATGACTACAGAACAAATTAAAGGTATGAGGGACCGTTTGGGGGTCTTGAGGAGGTTTCTTTGACGTCGCTAACAGAGAAGCTAAAATAGAAAACGATAAACAACTGTCACTTTCACCCGGCTTTTGGGATAATAATGCCCGTGCCACTTCCATTTTAAAAGAAACAAAGGTTAATGAATATTGGGTAAATATGTACCACA
>JAYTTM010000031.1:0-2847 GCA_043745055.1 Chitinophagaceae bacterium
ATTGGTATGTTCCCAGTTCCCGGGTTCGCTTACATCATAGAATTCACAGAAACCTGCGGCATTTTTGCCAAGTACCTGCTCTATCTCCGCTTTGCTCCAGGTATAAAATTTGCCCTCCACGCCTTCACTGTCTGCATCCAGGGCGCTGTAAAAACCATCTTGTTCATTTGTCAGTTCCCTTTCAATGAAAGTGAGTGTTTCGCGGATGGCCCTGGCATACTGCGGTTGGCCGGTCAACTGGTAAGCTTCGGCTATCACGCCCACCAACAAGGCATTATCGTATAACATTTTCTCGAAGTGCGGGGCCAGCCATTCGGTATCGGTACTGTAACGGGCAAATCCGCCCCCTAACTGGTCATAAATACCACCATCTATCATTTTATCCAGGCTGAGTAAGGCCTGATCAAGCGCAGCTTTGTCTTTTGTAAAATGATGATGTCTGAGCAGGTACTGTATACAAAAAGTCTGGGGGAATTTGGGCGCTTTGCCAAATCCGCCCCATTCCTTATCGGCATTGGCAAGGATATTATCGGCTATCGTCTGTAATGCTTCCTCTGAGAAGGGCGATTGGTCAACAGATGAACCCGTCTTTTGTATCCCAAACGCATTAGAGGAAAGTAAATGCTCCGTCAGTTTCTCTGCCTGTACTATAATTTCTTCCTTCCTTTCACGGTATCCTTTATATACCCCTGCCAGCACTTCTTTCCAACTGGCCCGGTTAAAGGCTCTTTCGGGTGGGAAATAAGTGCCGCCAAAAAAAGGTTTGGTTTCCGGGGTTAAAAAAACATTCAGCGGCCATCCGCCACTGCCCGTCATAGCCTGCACCGCATCCATGTAAATATGATCCAGGTCGGGCCTTTCTTCCCTGTCAATTTTTATATTGATGAAATTTTCATTCATGATTGCTGCCGTAGCCACATCCTCGAAACTTTCCCGTTCCATTACATGGCACCAATGACAGGCTGAATAGCCAATGCTTACCAGTATAACTTTATCTTCCTCAACTGCTTTTTTTAATGCCTCCTCACCCCATGGATACCAGTTTACAGGATTGTGGGCATGTTGTAACAGGTATGGACTCGTTTCATAAATGAGTTGATTGGAAAAGTTACTTTTATTTATATTTTTCATAAAAATTCATTTTTATACCCAGCAAATAGGGATTTAATAAACGCAAATAAATGCTTTATTCCAATTAATAATGTCTTAGGCTAATTTTGTGATATGATTATCTTTTAATACTGCATTAAACAAGATCAATTAAAAAGAAAGTAACTTCCCCACTTAAAATCTAAATAAAATGAAAAAAAATCTACTCCTTATTAAAAAGCTTTTTCTGTTCCTGACTATTTTTTTAATCAATATTTGTGCAATTGCACAAACGGTACAAATAACTGCCAATCCCAGCAATTCCGCATTTATTATAATTGGGAACAGTAACTATCATGTACTGGAAAGTATATATACGGAAACAGAGGTTGGTGCAACCAATTTTACAGCTGCCGCATCTGCAATTAATCACATTGATTTTAATGTGCAGACTATTGGTAGTCCTACCACAACAACTAATTATAAAATATACCTGAAAGAAGTGCCACTTGCTACAACTGTTTTTACAACCGGTGCTTACAGTACTTCAGGATATACCCTGGTATTTAATGCCTCGTATACAGCCGGTGCAGTTGGATGGGCAGGCGTTGATTTAAGTACTCCTTTTGTAAGAACTGCAGGAAATAATTTACAACTACTTATTGAGCGTTTTGATAATGTAAATCATGGCCCTTACAAATTTTTTAGTGCCAATGGCAATAATACGAACAGCCTTGCTGCCACCAGCAGAAAAATTAATTCAGCCAGTTTACCAGCATCTGGTATTACCAGTTTGGCTTCTTCAGCTTTTAGGCCACAAATACAATTAAGGCATATTAATACCAATGATGCGGCAGTATCTCAGGTATATACCATGGGAAAATTACCCATTCCTTTTGCTGTGCCTCAGGTAGTTTCAGCCAGTATTATTAACAACGGTAGTGGCGCTATAAACAACCTGGATGTTACAGTAAATATTTCGGGAGCCAACAGTTTTTCCAACATGCAAACCATTTCATCTTTGGCACCGGGAGCATCCGCTGTAGTTACGTTTGCTCCTTTTACTCCAACTGTAATTGGAAACAATACAGTAACCGTATCTTTTCCTGCAGATGATTTTCCGGCTGATAATACCCGGACTGTGGCGCAGGAAATATCTAACAACGCTTACAATTATGCCTACGGAAATGTATCAACAAATGCGGTTGGATTTAATGGCAATACCATTGATTTTGCTGTTAAATTGGTAACTGCAAGCCCTACCAGCATCAACCAGGTGGGGGTATATTTTGTAAACGGCGGACAACCATTTAAAATAGGCGTTTGGGATAAATCGGGTACAGGTTTACCTGGAACTTTATTGTGGGAATCAGTTGAACAAACCACAACATCGGGACTCTTTACATTACCTATTAGTCCGGCGATAGCTTTAACGGATACTTTGTATGTAGGTGTTAGACAAACCGGTCTTACCAATGTACAATTTGCTGCTCAGTCAGAAACCCCCGTAAGGACCAATACATTTTTTGTAACTGATCCGGGAACATCAAACTGGCATGATTTCTCACCTGCTAACCCTTACAGGCTTATGATAGAGCCAAGGTTAACTGTAGCCAATGATGTGGGTATTAGTGAAATTAAAAATCCCATCTCAACAACTTCCATTGATAATTGTGGCCTTGTACCAGAGGCTACCGTTTCAAATTTTGGAAGTAATAATCAAACAACTCCATTTAATGCAACTTTTTTAATAAGGCA
>JAYTTM010000032.1:0-10534 GCA_043745055.1 Chitinophagaceae bacterium
TGCGAAGGCTCCGCTGCAATAGCTGCCATTGCACAAAAAAACTTTGAGCAATTGCAACTAAATAACATCAAGCTTACCTTGGGAGATTTTGCAAAAACATTTCAGCCACTGTTGGATGAAACGGGCAAAGTTGATTTAGCCTTTATTGACGGCAACCACCGCAAACAACCAACCCTGGATTACTTTACTAAATTTTTAAACCATTCAACCGCATCAACCATTTTAATTTTCGACGACATACACTGGAGTGAGGAAATGGAAGCAGCATGGAGCGTAATTCAACAACATCCTTCTGTAACACTAAGCATTGATCTGTTTTTTATCGGGCTTGTTTTCCTCAATCCAACATTTAAAGTGAAGCAACATTTCAGCATCAGGTTTTAAACTCTGGTCCAAAATATACAGGATTAAATTATAAAAACTGACAGCTACCCTTTAGTGGATAGAGGCAAAATACATTAACTTGCGCCCAATTATAATTAACATGATAATTGGCGTATTAAAAGAACCATCTCCCGAAACAAGAGTATCCTTATTACCAGAGCATATATCAACTTTAAAAAAATGGAATGTAACTGTTTTAGTAGAAATTAATGCAGGTGAAAATGCTGTTGCCAGCGATAAAAAATATATAGAAGCTGGTGCAACTATTGCAAAGCGTGAGGAAATTATTGATACAGCAGATATCATTTTAACCATCAATCCCCCGCTACATAGCATTGGTTTTAAACCAGCAACCGTTCTGCTCGGTATTTACCAGCCACTATTTAATTATGGCCTCCTTAAAGAATGGGCCGATAAAAGTTATACCATTTTCAGTATGGATATGCTGCCCCGTACTACCAGGGCGCAAAGTATGGATGTACTCAGCAGTCAGGCCAATATTGCTGGATACAAAGCTGTATTATTAGCCGCTAATTTATTTCCCCGGTATTTCCCCATGTTTATGACGGCAGCTGGTAGCATACCGCCAGCAAAAATGTTGATATTGGGTGCAGGTGTTGCAGGACTTCAAGCTATTGCAACAGGAAAAAGATTGGGCGCAGTAGTAGAAGTTTTTGATACCAGGCCTGCAGTTAAAGAAGAAGTAATGAGCCTGGGTGGAAAATTTGTTGAAGTGGAAGGTGCAGCCGATGCAAGCAAAGCCGGCGGTTATGCGGTAGAGCAAAGTGAAGATTTTATGCAGCGGCAAAAAGCAACCATTGCAGTTAGTGTTGCCAAAGCAGATATCATTATTACAACAGCACAAATACCGGGAAAGAAAGCCCCGATATTGATTACAACAGAAATGTTGGGGGCTATGAAAAGCGGATCCGTCATCATTGATTTGGCCGCCGCAACCGGTGGAAATACTGAACTTACTGAAAACAATACAACAGTAAACTACAATGGCATCAGCATAGTTGGCAACTCTTATTTGCCAGCCAACATGCCCAGCGATGCCAGTAAATTATATGGCAAAAATGTGTTGAATTTTTTACAACTCATCATCGATAAGGAAGGAAAATTGAATTTGAATTTTGAAGATGATTTGGTAAAGGGCACTTGCATTGCGCATGCAGGAGCAATAACCAATGAAAGGGTGAGAGCAATCTGCTAATGTGCTAATGAAGCACCCAACACTCACTTTGAAAAATAAAAAAAATAAAATAAGTATGGGAAATATATTACAATGGATTTCGCACAACCAGCAAATCATCTACATCGTAATACTAATGATATTTGTGGGTATTGAGGTAATTGGCAGGGTACCAAGTGTACTGCACACCCCATTGATGAGTGGCGCCAATGCCATACATGGTGTAGTAATTATTGGTGCCATCATCGTAATGGGCAAGGCAGAGGCCGATAATTACCTGGCATTGATATTGGGTTTTCTTGCAGTGATATTGGGCACACTAAATGTGGTAGGTGGCTTTGTAGTTACAGACAGAATGTTAGAAATGTTCAAGAAAAAAAAGACGCCCCCATCCCCGCCCCCATCCCCTAAAGGGGTGTAATGTTATACCCTGATAATTAAAAATAATTACACGAATTTAAATTTGCATTGTTGCTTTTTTGCATCTTGGCGAGAATTAAATAAAACCATGGAACTAAACATACTTACACTCTGTTACATCATCGCATCTGTAACTTTTATTCTCGGCCTTAAAATGCTGAGCAACCCTCTTACGGCACGTAAAGGAAATTTGATAGCAGCAGCAGGTATGACCATTGCCATCTTCGGTACTATTTTTTTATATGAAGACGACGGACATAAGCTGGGTAATTATTTATGGATTTTTAGTGGTCTTGCAATTGGCTGCATCGTAGGTACATTGGCAGCAAAAAAAGTTAAGATGACGGCGATGCCGGAAATGGTGAGCCTTTTTAATGGTATGGGTGGCGCATGTGCAGCTTTGATTTCAATTGTAGAATTCAATCATCTGTATCACGAAATTGAAACTTCTGGAAACACAGAAGGCCACGGCGGAAAAGTTTTAATAATAATGCTTGGCCTTATAATTGGAAGTGTTTCATTTGCAGGCAGTATGATTGCCTGGGGTAAACTTAATGGCAAAGTAAATGACATTGCTTTTAAAGGACAAAATGTACTTAACCTGATCTTCCTGGCCATCGCTTTAGGGGCAGCAGGCTACCTGGTGGTTACACCTTCGCACCTGCTGATTTTTTATGGTGTTCTTATTTTATCACTTGCATACGGAATCCTTTTTGTGTTACCCATTGGTGGTGCAGATATGCCTGTAGTCATTTCATTATTAAACTCTTTCACCGGTGTAGCAGCTGCCTGCGGTGGATTTTTATATGATAATAAAGTAATGCTGACAGGTGGCATTTTGGTGGGTGCAGCTGGTACCTTGTTAACAATTCTGATGTGCAAAGCAATGAACCGTTCTTTACTAAATGTACTGGTTGGTTCCTTTGGCGGAAATAGTGCGACAGCTAGTACTGGATCAACTCAACAAGGTGCTTACAAAGAAATAAGTTTAAGCGACACTGCCATGGTAATGAGTTACGCAAATAAAGTAATGATTGTACCCGGTTATGGATTAGCAGTAGCACAGGCGCAGCATGTATGTCATGAGCTGGAAAAAATACTTGAAGAAAAAGGTGTTGAAGTAAAATATGCCATTCACCCTGTGGCAGGTCGTATGCCCGGGCACATGAATGTTTTGCTTGCGGAGGCTGATGTGAGTTATGAAAAATTAATGGAGATGGAAATTGCCAATGACGAATTTAAAACCACTGATGTAGTGCTGATACTGGGCGCTAACGATGTGGTAAATCCTGCCGCAAAAAATGATCCTGCCTCTCCTATTTATGGCATGCCCATTTTAGAGGTAGAGCAATCCAAAACAGTTATTGTAAATAAACGCAGTATGAAGCCTGGCTACGCCGGAATAGAAAATGATCTTTTCTTTCAACCCAAAACAAGTATGTTGTTTGGCGATGCAAAAAAAATGTTACAGGATTTGGTTACGGAGATAAAAAATGTTTAGTATATGCAACCGTTTATATACTGGTGCTGTCAGATAAGAAATGTTTAGTTATGAAGTATATTTCTCCGGTAGTACATTTTGCCTTAATTATATTCATTTCATGCGATAAGCCAAAGGAAGATGGTATTCTGCTAAGAATAAGGAACAATACTAGCACCAACTTTATTTACGCCTCAACAGCTTCCGTAAGTTTTGGCAGTATTAATGCCGGAACAATAACAGCATATAAAACTTTTGGAAAAGTAATTGCATATCCCGGTGCAAGTATTGTAATAGCAAATGACACTTTGTATGCTGGCGTACTTTATTGCGGTACTCCCCCACTTCCTTATTTAGAAAAAGGCAAATACAGGTTGAATATTTCTGCAGACAATGCTATCACTAATGGCTTTAATGCAACGTATACAAAGGAGTAATTAATTTTATAAGATTAATGATTTAGTTCGCAAACGAAGGCTGGTTATGCCTTTAATAAAATAGTTAATCCTATAATTTTTAATAATCATTGGTGCAGGGGTAATCCTAATAAATTTTATTTTATTTGTCCCTGCCGCTCAATAATAAACTGCATAATCTCTTCCAGTTCTACAGCTCCCCTTGTCATCGCATCCACAATTTCTTCCCTATTCACACTGGCAGCAAAACCTTTTTCTTTAAAGCGTTTTTTTATGCCTTTCAGTTCCATACCTGCATATCCTTCAGGTCGCATTAAGCTATAGGCATGTGTTAGCCCGCTTAGTTCATCAAAGGCGTATAGCATTTTATCCATGCTGGTTTCCGGCTCCACACCAAAATGATTGGGCCCGTGGCTGGCAATTGCATGGATTATTTCGGGGTCAACATTCCTTGATTCCAGTTCTTCAATTATTTTTTTGCAATGCAAATCGGGCCATTGATCCCAGTCGGCATCATGCAGTAAGCCCGCCATTTCCCATCGCCATTGGCCGGCTTCATTTAATTTTTCTTTTTCGGCTGACCAGCATTTCATTAAATATGCCACTTGCTTCATGTGCAGTTTGAGACGGTCATTTTTTACCCAATCATTTAATAACTGGTAAGCATCTTCACGATTTAATGTATTACCTGCGTTTTCAGGATTGCCAAAAACAGAACGGTTTAATAAAAGGGACATAAATAATTTTTAGGGTCTAAAAATAATACATCTCATAATTTTTAAAGAATATCATTTATTCCTGCATCTTTTATTTACATTCAATTTTCAAAAAGCCTAACTGCTTCGCATGAAAAAAAACATAATTGTCCTTTGCCTGTTTTACTGCAGCAATTTATTTGCACAAAACAAAACATCCGTTGTTACCCAGCATAATAATTTGTATCGCACAGGGTGGAATGATAAAGAAACGATTCTTAACCCTGTAAATGTTGCCACAGTATCCTTTGGCCTTACCGGAAGTTTAGCAGTAGATGACCAAGTGTATGCACAACCCTTAGTTGTGCATCAGCTTACTATCAACAGTTTTTCTGGCAGTGTTGTTTTTGTTGCCACCGTTAATAATTCTGTATATGCTTTTAATGCAGATGATGTAAGCTATGGTGCACCGTTATGGCAAACAAATCTTAGCCCTTCCGGGCAAAGAGCACCTAACATTTTTGATTTGCAGGATGCAGTGAATGGCAAACCCTGCGGCGGCAACTACCGTGATTTCAGCGGCAACATGGGCATTGTGGGCACACCGGTAATTGATACCAACTCAAACACCTTGTATGTTGTTACCAAAACAATTGATGCAGCAGGAAATTTTTATCAATACCTGAATGCAATTGACATTGCAACAGGTTTGCATAAGGAAGGAAGCCCTAAAAAAATTGTTGCTGCTGTAAATGGCAATGGTGCTGGCAGTGTAAATAACGTGTTGAATTATGATGCAAAATATGCCAACCAGCGGCCTGCATTGCTGTTGTTTAATAATACTGTTTACATCGCATCTGCATCGCATTGCGATTGGGGACCCTATCATGGATGGGTGCTTGGTTATGATGCAACCTCTCTAAATTTGAAATACACTTATAACACTACACCCAATGGCTGGGCTGGTGGTATATGGATGGCAGGGCAGGGAATATCTGTAGGTGACGATGGCAACCTGTACCTGGCAACAGGCAACGGCACCACCAGTGCAGACAATAATAACATGATTGACGGACGAAGCGAAAGCCTTGTAAAATTATCACCTCAGTTGCAGTTGTTAGATTGGTTTACACCAGAAAATTATCAATACTTAGATAATGTTGATCTTGATTATGGATGCGATGGTGCTTTGATTATACCCAACAGTTCCATTACCATCTCCGGTTCTAAAGAAGGCATTTCTTATGTGGTTGATTACAACAATATGGGGAGGCTCACTGCCGGCAATGCACAGGTGGTGGATACACTGGAGTTTAATCCTGTAAGAACGGGCTATGTACATATACATGGTTCGCCGGTGTATGCAAAGCTGGGTACAAATGAATTTGTGTATGCATGGGCAGAGACCTTTAAAATGAGGCAGTTTACATTCGACAGAACAAACAATACATTCAACAATAATTTTAAACAGGGAACCCGCAATTTGGACAATGGAATGCCCGGCGCCATGTTGTCTATTTCTTCTAACAACAATGATGCAGCATCTGGAATTGTGTGGGCATGTTTTCCATTCAACGGCAATGCAAACAACCAGGTTCGTCCCGGCACGATTGCAGCATACAGTGCAGCAGATGTTTCTTCAGGAGAAATATGGAACAGCGATATGAATGTAACAGATGCATTGGGGAAATTTGCAAAATTCAATTCACCAACGGTAGCTAATGGGAAAGTATATGCACCAACATTTTCAAATGAATTAAAAGTTTATGGTTTAAAATGTAATGCTGTACTTACAACATTAACCTACGGAAACGGCAGCGGATTAAAAGGAGAATACTTTACCAATTCAAATGCATCCGCTGGTTTTGATGCTATGCCTGCTGTGTCAAGGCTTGATGAAAAAATAAATTTTAACTGGGGCAGTGGCAGTCCTGCTGCTGCGGTGAGCAATGATGTATTTAAAGCAAGATGGACAGGAAAATTAAGGCCACTTACAAATGATACCTACACTTTTTATGTAACCGCAAGTGATGGTGTAAGATTGTACGTCAACAACCAGTTGCTCATTAACAGCTGGGCAGATAAACCAATTACAACAAGCACTGCACAAATTGCTTTGCAAAAAAATATTGATTATGATATACGGTTGGAGTATTACAGCAATACCGCCGCTGCAAGCTGTATCTTACAATGGAGCGCTGCCGGTATTTGCAAACAAAATATTCCATCTTCACAATTATTTGCAGCCACTGCCATCTGCAGCAGTGATGGCACAGGATTGAAGGCAGAATACTTTAGTAACAATACACCGCCGGATATTTTTCCAACTACGGCTACTACCTCAGCAACGGTACCGCAAGTAAATTTTAATTGGGGCGGCGGAAGCCCTGCTGGCATCAGCAATGATAATTTTAAGGCAAGATTTACCGGTTATGTACAAACATTGGATGCAGGCGCTTATACTTTTTATGTAACTGCAGATGATGGCATCAGGCTTTGGGTTAACGGGCAGTTGTTGATTGATAAATGGATTAACCAGGGTGCCACAGAATACAGCGCCACCCTAAATTTGGAAGCCTGTAAAAAATACGCCATCAAAATTGAGTATTATGAAAATGGGGGTGATGCGGTTTGTAAATTGGAATGGAGCGGTCCGGTAATTTCAAGAAAAAGTATACCCACTGCACAATTATCTACGCAACCCGATTTTATCATTACAAAAGAGTTTACAGTATTTCCTAATCCGGCTACAGAAAGTATTACAGTATCCTCCAACACCCCATTTGCTATAGGTGAAACAATAGGTATGTACAATATGCTGGGCCAGTTGATAAAGCAGGTAAATATTTCAGGAGCTACGCAGGGTAGCAATGTTACTATACCTGTTAAAGAAATGGCTGCAGGTGTTTATGTACTAAGGCTTTTTAGGGAAGGAAAAAAACATGCTTTAAAAGTGCTGATAAAAAAGTGATTTATCAATATAAAAATTTATACAGTAATTTAGCAACCTATTTAAAACGATCGAATAATATGAAAAATTTTCTTCTATTTACAATCTTCTGTTGCATGACTACAGCAATTTTTTCTCAAACCAAACAGGCTATCTCCATTATTCCGGAGCCTGTTCAGCTTGTTCAAAAAACCGGCACTTACCAGTTGCCTAAAAACATCAGCATCAGCGCAACAAACAATGCTGCAATTGAATTTATTGCCAGCTACCTGCAGAAAAAACTTAGTACAGCTACAGGTTATACTGTAAAGCTAACAGATAAATCAACTATGGCAACTATCCAGTTAATGCTTAATGCCAGCCAAAATATAACTTTGGGCAAAGAAGGTTACCAATTATCTGTTACTCCACAGAATATTATTATAAAAGCCAACCAGCCTGCCGGGTTATTTTACGGTGTGCAAACTTTATTACAACTACTTCCAAAAGAAATTGAAAGTAAAGAATTGGTAAAGGATTTTAACTGGTTGGTACCTGCCGTAGAAATAACTGACTATCCCCGATTTGGCTGGAGAGGCTTGATGTTGGATGTAAGCCGTCACTTTTTTACCAAGGATGAAGTGAAACAGTATATTGATGAAATGACTCGTTACAAATATAATTTACTACACTGGCATTTAACGGATGATGAAGGCTGGCGTATCGAAATAAAATCTTTACCAAAACTCACCACTGTTGGTGCATGGAATGTAAAACGTGTTGGTCGTTTTGGAGAATTTACTGATATCAAAAAAGATGAACCAAGAAACTACGGTGGCTTCTATACACAAGAAGAAATTAAGGAAGTGGTGAAATATGCCAAAGATCATTTTGTAGATGTGTTACCCGAAATTGATGTGCCCGGGCATAGTCTTGCAGCCATTGCAGCATACCCTGAATTAGCCTGCTCAGGCGGTTTAAAAAACAACGGTGTTGGTTCTGGTGAATCTATTAAAGACTGGAATACCCACACAGCATTGGTGGATGATAACCTTTGCCCGGCTAATGAAAATGTCTATACTTTTTTAGATAAAGTTATTACAGAAGTTGCACAGTTATTTCCGTTTGACTATATACACATGGGCGGTGATGAAACTTTTAAAACCTTTTGGGAAAAAAGTGATGCTGTAAAGGCACTCATGCAAAAGGAAGGACTAAAAACTATGGACCAGGTGCAGGGATATTTTGAAAACAGGGTAGAGAAAATTGTTAACAGTAAGGGAAAAAAAATGATGGGCTGGGATGAGATTTTAGAAGGTGGTGTTTCTCCCTCTGCGGCTATAATGAGTTGGCGTGGCACAAAGGGCGGCGTTGAAGCCTCCAATAAAGGACATGAAGTTGTAATGAGTCCTACTACGTATGTTTACCTCGATTATATGCAAAGCGATGCCATCATGGAACCAAAAGTATATGCGTCACTACGGGTTAGCAAAACCTATTCTTACGAACCGGTTTCAGAAGGTATCAACGAAAAACTGGTAAAAGGTATTCAGGGAAATTTGTGGACAGAGCAGGTATACAACTACCGCCAGGTGCAATATATGACATGGCCAAGATCATTTGCCATCAGCGAAATAGCCTGGAGCCCGGCTGCTAAAAAGAACTGGAAAAGTTTTGCAGGAAAAATAGAAGATCATTTTAAACGATTTGATGTTGCAGAAATTAAATATGCCCCCAGCATGTATGATGCTGATTTTAAAGTAAGCAAAAATGATAAAGGAGAATTGGTGGTAGCCCTGAATAATGAAATAGAAGGGCTTGATACTTATTACAGTTTCGATAACTCCTATCCAGATCATTTCTATCCAAAATATACAGGGCCACTTACAGTTCCCGTAGATGCTAATATGATGAGAGTAATTACTTATCGTGGCAACCAATCGGTTGGCAGAATGAATAATATGCCGGTGGAAGAATTACAAAAGAGAGTCAAAAAATAATAATAAATTAGTCGTTTTTAAAAATCCGGCATAACAATCAACCCTGTTGATTGTTATCTTTTTATAGCAATCATGAAAGTAAAAATATCGCTACTCCTTTTATTTACCATCTCAATATTTCAACAGGTGATTAGTCAAACAATTATACCACTCTATACTGATAGTATCCCCAACAGCAAGCCTTCTGTTAATGAAGAAGAAGCTTCTTTCCGGGATGGCGTTGATATCATTAGTAAAATTTCAAGGCCCACTATTACTGTTTATCAGCCCTCAAAAAATCTGGCCAATGGAACGGCAGTTATTATTTTTCCCGGAGGCGGTTATTGGATTGAAGCAACTGTACATGAAGGAAGTGATGTAGCAAAGCAGTTTACAGAAATGGGTGTTACTGCGTTTGTGGTAAAATACCGTATACCAAATAAAGCATGGATGGTAAACACAGAAATTGGTCCGCTGCAGGATGGACAACAAGCAATAAAAATGGTAAGAGAAAACGCAGCCAAATGGGATGTTAACCCCAACAGAATTGGAGTGTTGGGATTTTCTGCAGGCGGTCACCTGGCCTCAACCACTGGTACGCATTTTAAAAAAGTATTTATTCCCAATACCAGTAATACAAGTGTGCGGCCCGATTTTATGATACTGATTTATCCAGTCATCAGCTTTATGCCTGGCATTGGCCATCAGGGTTCTGCAGAGCAACTTATTGGCAAAAATGCAACGCCGGAAAAACAAAAAGAATATTCAAATGAGTTGCAGATTACTGCCGAAACACCACCCGCATTTTTAGTTCATGCCAGTAACGATGATGGGGTTAGTCCGATGAACAGCGTTGAATTTTACAATGCACTTATCAAAAACAAAGTGCCTGCAGAAATACACTTGTATCAATCCGGTGGCCATGGCTTTGGTTTGTATATGAAAAACAGCAAAGAGCTATGGATGGACAGGTGTAAAAACTGGCTCCTTTTAAATGGCTGGTTAAGCCGGCAATAATTGATTATTCAGGATGGAT
>JAYTTM010000033.1:0-2842 GCA_043745055.1 Chitinophagaceae bacterium
CCACGGGATCCAAATAACCCTTTATTAAAGCGCCAGCCTTCTTCATCTGCAAAAGAAATTACTTCAATGCTTCTTGCAGGTTGGATATTATTTTCTGTCAATGTTTTTACTACTTCAATGGCACATAAAACACCCGCCACTCCATCAAAGCGGCCACCATAAGGTTGGCTATCTAAGTGAGAGCCCATCATCAAAACTGGCAGTGCTGGATTTTGGCCTTCAAACTTACCGATAAGATTGCCGAAATGATCGATGTGTGTTTTCATGCCGGCATCTTTCATCCAGGAAGCAGCAATCTTAAAAGCCTCCTTTTCTATTGATGAATGTGCAGGCCTGTTGGTGCCGGTTTCACCAATTTTACCAATAATACTCATGGCTTCAAAATGTTGCTGTAGCCTTGCTGCGTTTATTTTCATGAGTTTATGAGCATTTGTTTTAAAAATTTACCTGCGTATGTTGTTTATAATTTCAATGCTGTAAAAGTGAGTCCCTAGACAGCATACAGCCCGAAATCGGGATCGAGATGAGTACCGAAAAAAATCGGGACAGGTCAACAAAGTTGCTGTTTGCATGGTAGCCAGTTACCAAAAAAAATCAATGGTCATTCAAAGGCTTTCCTTCTTCCTGCCACATCTTCCAATTAATATATTCAGGCGCTACCCGATGCTCTTCCATGGTAATGCAATCTGTAACCGGGCACATAAGCTGGCATAAATTACAGCCTACACATTCTTCCTCTTTAATAGTATACGTGTTGTATGGCTTTCCATATTGAAGGTTGATAGATTGATGGGAAGTATCTTCACAAGCAATGTAACAGAGGCCGCAGTGGATACATTTATCCTGGTTAATTTTGGCGATATGATGATAGTTTATATCAAGGTCTTCCCAATGCGTAATTTTTTCAATACTCTTGCCGATGAAATCATCAATGGTTGCATAACCTTTATCATCCATCCAGTTATTGAGTCCTTCGCACATATCTTCCACAATTCTAAAACCATGTTTCATAGCTGCAGTACATACCTGAACGTTAGATGCACCTAACAACATAAACTCCACCGCATCTCTCCAGGTACTAACGCCCCCAATGCCAGAAATTGGCACAGTAGAAGTAACAGGATCCTGGCTGATGGTTGCTAGCATTTTTAAAGCAATTGGTTTTACTGCCGGGCCGCAATAGCCGCCAAAAACACTCTTACCTGCCACATAGGGATTGGGGACAAGTGTATCTAAATCTATTCCTGTTACAGATTGAATGGTATTGATTAAAGACAATGCATTGGTGCCGGCCTTTACACATGCAATACCGGTTGGTACCGGCGAATGCACATTGGGTGTAAGTTTGGTGATAACGGGGATGGTTGCTTTTTCCATCACCCATTCTACTACCATTGCGGCAATTTGTGGATCTTGCCCTACGGCTGCTCCCATGCCTCTTTCCGTCATGCCATGCGGACAACCGAAATTTAATTCAAAACCATGGGCGCCGGTATCTTCTACTTTTTTAATTAATTCGTGCCATTTGTTTCGGTCATTATCTGCCATCAGGGAAACTACCATTGCCCTATCGGGAAAAAGTTTTATGCATTCTGCAATTTCTTTTAAATTAATATCAAGGGGACGATCACTGATGAGCTCTATGTTATTAAAACCCATGATTTTTTGTCCACCAAAATTTACAGCAGAATACCTGGAGGAAACATTTTTAACCTGGCTACCCAGCGTCTTCCAAACCACACCACCCCAGCCTGCTTCAAAGGCTCGGAGCACATTTATTTTTTTATCCGTAGGAGGTGCACTCGCCAGCCAAAAAGGGTTGGGAGATTTGATGCCGAGAAAGTTTGCTGATATATCTGCCATTGTTTAAGAGATTTTCACGCAAAGAAGTTAAGTAGGCAAAGAAGCAAAGTTTTGAATTACTATTTTAATAACTATTTTTTTAACAGCTTTGTAAACGTTTTTACTTTTTTGCTTCCTTTATTTCTTTACGTGGGATGATTTATAATTTATTTACGATTCTGTGAATGCCGTCTTTGATAAGACTAACATTAAAATTTATTAGCAAACCTAATTTCAAGTCGGTCAACTTTAAATACGTTTGAACTTGTTTATAATGAACTGGTGCTAATGCTTCGATTGATTTAAATTCCACAATCACTTTATTATCGATAATCACATCAGCTCTGAAACCTGCTTCTAACTTTATTTCTTCATGCACTAATGGAATAGCCTGTTGTCTAACAAAAACAATTCCTGTCTTCTGCCATTCGTAACAGAATATTTCCTCGTACACTGACTCAAAAAGCCCTGGTTCATATTTATAGTGTATCTGAAAACAGATGTTAACTATTAACTTAGCTATTTCATTTTCTGTTAGCATATTTTGCATTTGTCACGCAAAGACGCCAAGTTAAAATAAGAAGCAAAGAAACACTTCTTTGCTTTTTTGCCTACTTAGTGTCTTTGCGTGAAAGAAAGTCCAGGATCCCTTTTGCCCCATCTTTTCCGGCCTGGACAGCATCCACCACTTCCTTGCCGCCATTTACTGCATCACCACCGGCAAATACCCCGGGGATATTGGTTTGGCATTGTTGATTAATACTAACCTTTCCTGATTTATTATCGATTGAATATTTTTTTACTAAACTTTCAAAAGGCATTTGTCCTGCGGCTTTAATTACCATGTCTACCTCCAATATAAATGTTTCGCCGGAATCAACAAGGCTGCGGCGGCCACTTGCATCTGGTTCGCCGAGTTGCATTTTGCTGCATACAATTGCTTTAACTTTTCCCCGTCCGAACGGGTCATCCCGGCGGGCATTTTCTCCCAACACTTCTT
>JAYTTM010000034.1:0-10480 GCA_043745055.1 Chitinophagaceae bacterium
TTTGTGCAACAAGAGTTACATGGCCAATAATAATACAGCAGATAATGAGTAGTACTTTTCTCATGGATGAAAGTTAGGTTTGCTTCAAATATTTATAAGCTCGCAAATGTAATAAATTCTTCCTGTTTTATGAAGGTAATTGACAGGGCTATGTTTAAATAAGCCGAAGTCAGTTGTTCTATTGCTTGTTTTAAATGAAGGGTTGGTTTGCCTGTAAGTAAAGAGTTGTTTCTAGCATTTATAACTAACCTATAATGATGGGTGTTGTCTTTATTTGTGTACTATTGAAATAATAGATTTACAATTTAAATTCAACAGAAACAAACCTGTATCCCCTTATTTATAAAATTACAAGGCTTGAGTGCTGTGCCAGTGGCATAATTTTTTGCAACGGTTACAAACAGGTGAAGTGATAGTTGCATAAAATGCAAAAACACGGAAAAGTGTTATTAAATTAATTGAAAACTACTTCTATTATTCAAGACCAACATCGTTATAATCATTACCTGCTTAAATCGTTGGATGCCCCTGAATTACCAATTTCTTACCCCTGCTTTAATCTTATAGTTTTACTAAATGAAACTATCATTAACATTAAAACCAACAATCATGAAACAAAACTTACTACTGGTGCTTTTTACAACTGCTGTATTTTCAGTAACTGCACAGACGGACAGTACAAGCCCTGCAAAATCAACTTCACCAAGGCGTGCCACTATTTTTACAAATGATGGAAAGAAAATAGATGGCTGGTTTTATAAAACAGGTGATGATAAAATTTATATACTGCCCACAAACGGAAAGGCAGTGTTACCTGCTGGCAATACTGCTATAGAAATAGACAAGGGTTTTTATTCTATAGATGCATCGCAAATAAATACCATAGCACTAAAGAAAAAGAATGGAGGATTAAAAGGAGCGCTAATTGGCTTGGGCATTGGGGCAGCATTAGGAGCCATTGCTGGCTTTGTTAGTGGCGATGATCCGGTTATCCAATCTACAGGAAATCCTTATGCTGATCCATTTATTTCCTTAGGAAATGCTTTCGCTTTTACCGCTGGAGAAAAGGCATTAGCCCTAGGGGCAGTTGGGGGATTAACAGGAGCTTTGATTGGAGGAATTATCGGTGCAGTAGCCAAGAAAACATTTATCATTGGAGGAAACAAAGATGTTTACCACAATACCAGGGCTATATTGAATAGGTTGGCAATTGTTAAGTTTTAATCTGAATGTCTTATTCTTTGCCCCAACGAAATTTTTCGCCAAAAATAAATTTCAATATAAAAATGCGTCTGGAAAAAACTCGACATTAATGGGAAAAGGTATTGGAGCGAAAAGGGCTCACTTAAAGATGTTGCCTTGAATCCTATAATAGGGAGACTGGTGGTTCGCTAATGAAAGAAATTGCCTGGAAAGGATTTAATTGTTGCTGGAAAGCTGCACAGATTAGCGTAAGATGCTCGGCTCTGCTTATTGGCTATTTGAGAGCAGTTGCTTGGAATCTTAAAATTTGGAGAGTGGAGATTTAATGTTGGAAAAAATTATCAAAAAAAGCTCCTCTGACAATTCATCAACTAAAGGTACTATTGCAATGTTCTTATATACTGCTGCATCTTCATGCAGTATATTCAACATTTCGTCAGCATCAATTCTATCAATCAATTAATGAATCTTTTGTTTTATTTCCTCTTTGCTCATGACAATGATTTAAATTAAAATTATTGCTTTTTTCACATCCATCGTTCAGTCCGCTTGGAGCGTCAAGACCGCATCAATTCAAACTCCTAAAATCTACCGGCACCAGTTTACTAACGCCGGGTTCCTGCATGGTTACGCCGTAAATTACATCTACCGTACTCATGGTTTGTTTGTTGTGGTTTACAATAATAAACTGGCTGTTATGGTTAATCAAATTTGGTGATCAATGAAGATAATTAAGTTTTGTAAAAGCTGCTTTTACTGATTCTTTAAACTTAATATATGAAGATAATTCGTTTAACTTTTGCATTCCAATTTTTTGCCCCAAGGGCATGTAGATCTCATTTATAGATAAATCTTTCCTTCGTTTAAGTGTAACCTCCTGTCTTGAAATTCTTATCGCCTCTTTGATAGTTTCCTTTGGATCGGCAATTAACTCAGGCTTTCGATTAATGCCTAATTCTACGTCTGATTTTACTGTTCCAATTTCTTGTTTGAATAGTTCTTTGTCAGCAAGAAGCCAAGCTTCAATCATATGAACCGGTATTATAAGCGTAATTGTTTTGCAATAATCAAAATCCTTTTTTGTGGAGAGTTCTTGTAAGGCAGGATTAATTGAATTGATATAAACATTTTCATCAGTATCACTATCGGCATCACGGTGAACACAGAGAATAGTCATACCAAATTGATCTAACCCATCTTTAGAAGCTTGAATTACCTGCTCATAAAATTTTAACCCATTTTTTTTAAGAAAAACAGGTTGAATGAAAATTTCAAAATCTCCTGGTGCCTCAAAGGCAATATTATCAAAAGTTCTTTTTACAACGCTCTCAAGAAATCGCAGATCGGTGCTGCCTTCGGTGTATAAACCAACAAAAAGTTGCTTTGTCATATCAATTCAAAAATGTATGGGCCTGGGTGTTTTCAATTGTTTGGAGGTAGTCTTTAATTGAGGAAATCGTAATTTTCCTTTCCTGGTCAGAAAAGATAATACTTGTCTGGAGATCAGTTTCCTTAAGTGCAGGTGTTATTTTAGTTACACTAATTTTCACCTTATTTCCTTCTACTTCCAATATCCTGCTTCTCATTTCTGCATAATGGACTGTAACATTCCTATCTCTTTGCCAAGTTATCATTTCACCAACTAAAACGGGTGAATGGGTATTGACTATGACTTGTCGCAGTGGTGAACTTTCTGATGAAAAATTTGTGGTTAAATCTTTTAACAGCTTTGCCATTGCCTTTATCCTAAATGGATTAATTCCATTTTCGGGCTCTTCAAAGCACAATAATCCTGTGTGTTTTTCATCAAATTCGAGAATGCACAATACTAATAATCTCAATGTTCCTTCCGACAGGACTCGTGAACTATATTCCTTTCCGTCTTCATCTTTTAATTTGATAATATATTGTCTGCTAGCCACATCGTCATAGACATCTACATTTACAAAATTCGGTAAAAAGCTATTGAGCTTTCTTGTAATCTCCAGAAGTGTATATTCATCTTGTTTTTTAATTCTGTATAGAACGGCGGCCATGTTTTTACCACTTTGAGTAATAAGGTCTTTCATACCTGGCTCCTGTTTAGTAGGTTGCCGAAGATGCTCGGGATTAAGTTGAAGAAATTGCCAACTTCTCATCTCATCTTTAGCTGCAAACACATGGGGAAAGTCAACATTTACAACACCTCCCAACACAGTTTGAGAAATTGTGTTTGCAGGAGTAGCTTTCCCCCCCTGAAATGTATCCTGACGCATTTTAATTGTTGGTCTTCCGTTTTCATTTGTCGTTTGAATGAAAGGTTCCCGGGAACCTCCGGCTCTGAGGGTTTTGGCCAATTCTTTTGACTCCTTGAATTTTTTAACCCAGCTATCCTCATCGGGTCTTATTTTTTCAAGAATTTCTTTTTTAACAAACAAATCTTCAAAGCCCATTTTATTTTTACTTCGCTCTATTACGATGGAATAACGTAACCTGGTGTTGTTTAACTCTACTTCGCCTCCCCAATTATCCTTTACTTTTCTATTCAAAAGCATCTCAACTACAAACCCCATTTCTTTTGCGTATTCATCCTCTCCTATTTGAGTAAATAACTCCGTAGGATCTCCACGCTGTTCAGAAAAAGCTGTTCTCAAATCTACCTCAGCCAAACGTGACAACAATTGCAAAGCATCGAAAAGGTTACTTTTCCCTGAGGCATTGGTTCCTGCAATGATAGTTAAAGGTGAAAAGTCCATTTCAAAGTTTAGAAAAGACTTGAATCCATTAACTTTTATATAGGTTATCATGTTCTTTTTTTAATTAAAATACCGTTTACAAATAATTAAAGCTCAAAGGTATCTTATACAGGCAAACAAAGTTCTAAGAAATTCGAGATTAAAATCAAGAAAACAGGAATTTAAAAAATAAAATCATATAGTTTAAAATGTAAAATCCCAACTCATAATATTTATTACTTCTAGGCAACCTTTATCAATTCAAACTCCTAAAATCTACCGGCACCAGTTTACTAACGCCGGGTTCCTGCATGGTTACGCCGTAAATTACATCTACCGTACTCATGGTTTGCTTGTTGTGGGTTACAATAATAAACTGGCTGTTTTCACTAAATTGTTTTATCATTTTTGTGAACTTGCTTATATTGGCATCATCGAGCGGAGCATCTACTTCATCCAAAATACAGAACGGCGCTGGCTTTATTAGGTAGATAGCGAACAACAGGGCGGTGGCAGTTAGCGTCTTCTCTCCCCCACTTAACTGGCCGATAGAGGATGGTCGTTTTCCTTTGGGTTTGGCAACAATATCAATGCCTGTTTCCGACAGGTTTTGCGGATCTACCAATACCATATCGGCCGTATCATCTTCTGTAAACAATGCCTTAAATACCTTCTGGAAATTCTCTCTCACTTTGTTAAACGTATCAAGAAATTGCTGGTTGGCCGTGGCTTCTACTTCCTGGATGGTTTGCATCAGGCTATCCTTTGCCGTTACCAAATCATTCTTCTGTTCCAGGATAAATTCGTAGCGCTTTTTCATTTCGGTGTACGCCTCAATAGCGGTAGGGTTTACCTCCCCGATATTTTCCAGCCGCTTACGCATGCGGTCATTTTTTTCCTGCAACTCTGCCAGCGGCACATCGCCTGTACGGGGTTCATCAATGATGGCATCCAAATCAATTCTAAATTCTACCTGCAGGCGTTCTTTCATACCGGCCAGTTGCAGCTTTAGTTCTGTGAGTTTATCTTTTATTTCATTCAGCAAGGTATCGATGCCTTCTTTTGATTTTTGTTTGTGACGAAGCTCCGTTTCTTTTGCTGCCAGCGCATTGCGAAGATTATAATAGGCCTGGTCTGTTTCGTTCAATTTCTTTTCTTCCACCTCTTTATTTTGCAGCATCGTTACCAGCAGGCTTTCCAGTTCGGCTAAAGCAATAGCCGTGGCATCAATGCTGCCTGCGGCTTCGGCGAGTTGTGCATTGCTGCTATCAACCTGCACCGTTAAATCTTTTAACTGGTTGCTTTTAAAAGCAAACTCCTGCTTAAGCGAAACTACTTTACTCTGTTGCTTGGTGTACTGCAAATTATTGTCGTTGAAGGTGGCTGTTGCAAAACTATATTCTTGTTCTGCCGCTGCATAATCTCTTTCAATAACCTGCATCCTGTTTGCCAGTTCTTCTAATTGTGTATTGTACTTTTCCAGTTCATCTCGTGTGCTGGAGATGGCATCATGATTTACTTCTAACTGTCCTTGCAGATCTTCAATTCTTTTACTGCTGGTTTCTTCCAGCAAATGCAGGTTTTCAATTTTATTCTGCAGACTGAAAACGAGGTTGGTTAGCTGGTTAATTTCCTGCTGCGTTTGTTTTATGGCGTTTTCTTTTAGCTGCTCGTTAAAGGCAATCACTTCGTTGTGCCTTACCTGTATGGTAGCTTTTAATTCGTTTACAATTATTTCCTGAGCGGCAATTTCTTCTACCAGCTTCTCTATATTTTTTGCACGGCCTATTTTTTTACCTTCAAATAAACCTACACTGCCACCAGTAATGGAGAATTGTCCTTTTACATATTTACCGGTTTTTTCAAGTACTACTGCTCCATCGCTGTCGGTAAGTGCATCCGCTGTTTCCGCAATGAAAACGTTGCCCAGCAAATGTTTGGCAAGTTGACTGTATTTATCATCTACCTCAATAACACTTAAAGCGGGAATGGTACCTGCAGGCTGCTGAACTGCCTGACCGCCTGTAAATTTATCCTGTAAAAAAAAGTTGGCCTTGCCCTTTTTATTATCATCCAACAGGTGAATGGCTTGTAAGCCTTCGGCCAGATTATTTACTACATAATAATTAAGGTAAGGTTCCAGTACATTTTCTACCGCCGCCCTGTATTCCGGCTGCACATAAATGATATCACTCAGCAAGGGCGCTTCATGATTCCAGTTGGTATTCTTGTGCAAAAATTTCACACTCTCCGGGTAGCCTTCCATAGAATCTACCAGACTTTTTAAAAGTGCGTATTCATTTTTTTTGCTGTCTAATTTCCTGTTTTCTTCAGCCAGTTCACTCCGCAATGTTTCCAGCCTGCTTTGGGTTTGAAAAATTTGTTCTTTGGTAAACTCATGATGATCCTGCAATTGCTGCAGGCTGATCTTTTTTTGATCCAGTTCATCAGCTTTTACTTTGCGTTCTACCTCTAATTGCTGCAATTGCAACTGGCGCTGATTTTTTTCTTCCTGAATTTGTACAATAGTGCGTTGCAAATTCTGAATAGATGTATCTGCAACAGCTACTTTTTTCTCTGCTTCAAACTGCTGGCGTTGTATGGCCTGGTTATCTTTTCTTAGTGCATCAATGCCACTGCGCTTTTCATCAAATATGGCCCGCTTTACTTCAACTGAATCTTTTAATTCATCTAACTTCCCGGCAAGAATTGTCAATTTTTCTTCATCCTCTTTTATCTGGTTGCTGGTAAATTGGATGCTATCATCCAGGCCCTTTAATTGGCCACCTGCTTTCTCTAAAAATTCGCTTAAACTTTTTTCTCTTTCCTTTAAATATTGCAGGCGCTGGGCTGCAAGACTTTTCTCGCTTTCTTTATTCCGAACGGTGGCCAGCATATCGTTAAAGGCATGCTGCATTTCCTGCAGGGCTTTTTCCTTTTCTATAAAGCCCAGCTTTTCCTGTTCCAATGCTGCGTCATCGGTTGCAATGGCTGTTTCCAGTTCAATGCGTTTATCTACCTCCACCTGCTGTTGGTGGTTGAGGTCTCGGTAGGTGATATTGAACCCTTCCAAAGCAGCTTTGGCCAATTCAATGCTAACCTCTTTGTAATCTTTCTTTATCTCAAAATATTTCTCCGCTTTCTTTGCCTGATTCTCCAGCATTTTAAGCTGGTTATTAATTTCGAAAAGCAGGTCTTCAATACGGTTTAAATCTTGCTCGGTCGCATCCAGTTTATTCTTCGCCTCTTTCTTGCGGGTTTTATAAATGGTAATACCTGCAGCCTGTTCCAGCATGCGGCGCCTGCTGTTCTCTTTATCTTTTATAATATCATCCACCATTCCAAGTTCGATGATGGCGTAGCTGTCGTTTGAAACTCCGGTATCAAGAAACAGGTTATGAATGTCTTTTAAACGGCACTGTACATCGTTAAGCCTGTATTCGCTTTCTCCGTTTTTATAGAACCGGCGGGTAACGGTAACAGTATTAAATTCTGTTGGCAGCAAATTCCTGGTGTTCTCAAATGTAAGGCTTACTTCCGCCATGCCGCTTGCACTGCGGGTTTTACTGCCGTTAAATACCAGCGCATCAAGGTTTTCGCTGCGTAGGGCAGAAATCTTTTGCTCCCCGATTACCCAACGGATGGAATCGATTATATTACTTTTACCGCACCCGTTTGGTCCGATAATGCCGGTAATTCCCTCATCAAAATTTACTACGGTTTTATCCGCAAAACTTTTAAAGCCTTTTATTTCCAATGATTTTAATCGCACTTTTCTCTCATTTAGTCCACTGCGAACATAACAGAAATCGGTAGAAAAAAGAAAGATGATTTTACAGGTGTGCAGAAGTAGTGAAGAAAAAAATTTACCCTTAAAAATCAAGGTCAATTTTAAGACAGGTTTGGTGGAGTTACATTCAACGGTAAAATTTAATAAGGTGTTTTTTGTTGACCGGGCATATGTTTTTCATAGCATCGCCGGTTGTGTCACTCACTTGTACGTTCAGAATTCTGATGATCTTAAACAGCCGGAAGCTATTCTTTGGACATAAAATTAAGGCACCGGTTGTTAAAACCTGCTTGCAAACAGTGCTGCCAAAGCTCAACAGAAATACAGGTGATAAAGTGATTGCGACGCAACGAAGCCGCCATGAAAAGATTAGCTGGTACCACATTTAAAAAAAATGCCGGAACAAACAGCATTTAATGCACATAATGTGGCGAAGAATCTTTTATTTTATGCAAAATTAAACCGTTCACTATGCGTCAATTTTACCATACAACACAAAACGCTGCTATGAAATTTAAACCACTTACCAGCATTCTGTTATTTACTGTCTGCCTGATTGCACAAAAGGTTGTAGCCCAGCCAGCCATTGGTTCTTTTACACCTTCAAGTGGTGTTGCCGGTACGGCTGTAACTATTACCGGTACCAATTTTGGAGCTACCCCAGCCACCAATACAGTGTATTTTGGCGCGGCAAAAGCGGTGGTTAATACTGCCAGTGCCACATCGCTCAGTGTTACCGTACCAGCCGGTGCAACCTACCTGCCAATCACCGTTACCGTCAACAACCTTACGGGCTATTCTAACAGCCCGTTTATAATAACTTTTGCGGGCGGCGGAACCGCGTTTACAGCAGGCTCTTTTGTAGAAAAAATTGATTTTAGCACTGGCGACCAGCCCGTTGGTGTAGCTATTGGCGATTTGGACGGTGATGGCAAACCGGATATTGCAGTTACCAATGCTAATGCGGCAACTGTTTCTATTTTTAAGAATAACGGAACAACCGGAACTATTTCCTTTGAAACAAAAGCAGATTTTACTGCGGGCCTTAATCCGCAGTATGTTTCCATAGGTGATATAGATGGCGATGGAAAGCTGGATCTTGCTATAGCCAATGAAGCTTCTAATACGGTTTCTGTATTAAGAAATACTACTTCAGGAGGTTCTATTTCATTTGCTGCCAAGGTAGATTTTGAAACAAGACGACAACCCAATAGCGTATCAATCGGCGACATTGACGGAGATGGCAAACCAGATATTGCGGTAGCCAATGGTGAAACATATATAACGCTTTTAAGGAACACGGGAACTGCGGGAATCATATCATTCGCACCAAAATCAGATTTTATAAGTGGAACGGGACCCTGGCGTATTGCCATCCAGGACCTTGATGCAGATGGCAAACCTGATCTCGCAGTATCGGGCAACGGTTTGTTATCCATTTTCAGGAACACCTCGGCACCTGGCGCATTTACTTTTGCAACCAGGGCCGATATTGTAACCGGCACCGGATATGGAACCATTGCAACAGGTGACCTTGATGGAGATGGCAAACCTGATATTGCTACTGCCAATGCGAAAGACCCAAATACGGGTACTATTTCCTTATTTAGAAATACCAGTACAACCGGCAATATTGCCTTCGCCAACAAAATAGATAAAACAACTGAGCCGGGAGCCACCAGCATTTGCATGAGTGATATTGACGGAGATGGCAAACCAGATATTGCAGTAACCAATGCAGGCACACCAATAGTTTCAGTATTTAGAAATACAGGTACAATTGGAACCATTTCTCTTGACACAAAAATTGACTATGCAACCGGCACGGGTCCATTTGGAGTATCGGCTGCCGATCTTGATGGTGATAGCAAGCCTGATCTTGCCATAGCAGATTCTGTTTCTAATACTTTATCTATTTTAAGAAACCAAATTGATGATGCGCTGCCAGTTACTTTACTCAATTTTAGCGGCAGGCTTTCAGCTAATGAAATAAAGCTACAATGGCAAACAGCCATTGAACAGAACAGCGCAAATTTTATTGTAGAATATGCTGCTGACGGCATCCTATTCATTCCTATTGGAACTGTAAAAGCGGCTGGCAGCAGTAACGGTTTGAGAAGCTATAGTTTTACACATACGCAACCGAAAAATGGCAGCAATTACTACCGTCTTAAAATAGTAAATGCAGACACTAAGTTTACCAACAGCAATACGATAAATATAAATTTTAGTCTCAATAATTTACACTTAAACGCCTACCCCAACCCTGCAAAAAATTATGTGGTGGTGGATCATCCGGCAAGTGTAAATGCAGCCCAGCTTACACTTGTAGATATGGCCGGACGAGCTATTAAAACTATAAAGGTCATTAAAGACGCGGTGCAAACTACCCTGAATATAAAAGCGGTTATGCCCGGCACTTATAAAATAGTTTGGAGCGATGGCAAAAACACACTAAACAAAACAATTGTGATAGAGTAAAAAGAGTGAAAATTTTTGTAAAAGCCCTGTAGATAAAAGAATTTACGGGGCTTTTTCGTGAACTGCAAACCAATAATTTTATGCCCAATTTTGCGGTAGATTTTTTTTGAACCGAACAGCAGTTCTTTGAGCATCGTTCCTTGCGTCGCACTCTTGTGCTGCATAACATAGCTTAACTTTTAACAGCCAATACACTCAACTGCAAAACCTGGGTTCATTTGCCTGGCCTGTCACAAGAACTACAGGATTTAGTGGTAATTAATATTCTCATCACAATAAAGCATATTCCATA
>JAYTTM010000035.1:0-2825 GCA_043745055.1 Chitinophagaceae bacterium
GTGTAAGTTCTTCCCCTTTTTTTATAGGTCTCAAAGCTTTTACATTTAATCCTTCGTAAGCCGTATTTGGGTTGCAGCTATGATTTTGGGGCGCCCATCGTGTTGGATCGTTATCCCATAAAAGAAAAACCTCTTTGCTTAAAGGATAAGCATATCTGCTAAAAATTTCTTTTTCCTTTTTATTCCAGTTATTATCCACATGCCAGCGGGTTACAATTCGCTGCGGCATTTCTTCTCCTTTAAAAATCAATTCATCCGCTTCAATATCAGCGGTGGCATAAATGCCATAGCCTGCCAGCGCACTGCCTTTCATAACAAATTTGTTTTGCTGCCTCCGATGCCTTTCAATTCCTTCTACAATAATTTGCTTTAGAAAATTAGCCTGTCCAAAACCATCATGTTTTAGTATATAATCGGCACTGCCTTCATATCCATCAATATAAAATACCGAGCAGGTAAAATTTATTTCCAGGAAAAAAAGTTTGCCTGCAGCATCCATCCTAAAATCTAACCGGGCATAACCAACCCCGCCAAAACCGGCAAAAATATCCACTGCTGCTACTCTTAACTGTTTTTCTATATTTTCATCTGTTACAGCAACATTGGCATTTGGATGCAGCTCGGTTGTTTTGAGAGAATAGGTTTTAAAGCTTTTTCCTTCAGCGAAAATGTATTCAACCGGTTTAAATGTAATAGGCTTTTTAGGGTCGCAGGTTGCGGCAATCATTACAGTAAACTCTCTTCCATCTACATATTCTTCCACCAGCAACGGACTATATTCATCAATAATTTTCTTTATTTTTTTACTCAATTGTGCAGGGTTATTTACAACACTTGTGTCATCAATACCAAGACTATCACCGGCTTTGTGTGGCTTTACAAATAACGGATAGCGCAGGTGTTTACAATCTTGTTCAACACTAGTTTCATCTTCAATTAATGCATAGGCAGGCGTGTGCACATTAGCTGTGTATGCTACATATTTCATTAATTCTTTAGGCGGGTCGTACAGTAAAGATGTGGGGCCGGTAAAAGGTAATTTTAATAATTCCAGGGTGTAAATAACATCTATGGAAGGTACTTCCCATTCCAGATAACCTTCGCATAGGTTTACAAAAATGTTGTAGTTTTTTTTCTTTAAATCTTTTAGTTGCCGGTAGGTTGTTAGTTTGTTAATCATCACATGATCTATCAATGCCTCCGGAATAAGGCCTGATAAATTTCTTACCGGGTCGTAATGCTGGTAATCTACCGCAGAGGTTGAATAATCGGGTTGTAAAACACAAATACGCAGGCCGTTCCATTGTATTGCTGAAGTTGTATAAATGTTGTTATTTTTTTCTTGTTGTTTTGAATCGGACATATCTTAAATCAGGCAATCTTTTTTACAGCTGTATTTTCAACCAATATGATGTTGTTTCTTGTAAGTGCATGGGTAATGATTTCTGTAACCAATTGTACAAATGTTGTATTACTCAGGCGTAGTATTGCTCCGATAGATGTATAATCTTCATCTTCACTAATGCCGCATTGGGCATTTACTTCCAGTACAAACAGGCGCCCTGTATTTTTATCCCTACGGATATCAACTCTTGTGTACCCTGTGCCTTTTGTTGCCACAAATGCTTCCCAGCTTAGGTTTTTTATTGCCGTAATAACAGAACTTTCAGGCAAAGCGTATTCATAAAAATTATCCTCATTGGGCATGGCAGGCTCATCCTCATAAATTTCCCATAGCCTGTCGAAGCTCAAAAACTTTTCGGTGTCCGGTAATGATGCATGAAATAATCTTTCTACCGGCATGTAAATAGTAGCTGCAGAAGGATTGTAGTAAGCACCAACAATCAGTGTAGTATATTCTTCACCCTGCACAAATGCTTCTGCAATTAGACCATCTGAAGCTAAATTCCATCCACGATAGCCGGAAAACATTTTATTCATCTGCTTCTCCAATGCTGCTTCTGTATAAACAACATTTTTTATACCCACGCCCATGCTGCCGCCTGATACAGCCGGCTTTAGTATGACAGGACAGCCAAGGCGATCAAAAATACCTTTAATATTTTGTTCCTTTTTATGAATGGCTTCCCATGGGGCAGTTGATACATGCGCATTATCGAATGCTTTTTTCATAGGTATTTTAGATGTAGTGATGTCGTAAAAAAATGAATCGGCTCCTGTATAAATCAGTCCTTTTGATTCCAGTAATTTTACCACTGATATACCAGGTGTGCCATTGATTTCGTCACCATCACAAATATTAAATACAATGGGATAATAAACACCGGCTTCTTTTTCCGCTACAATTCTTTCTACAATTTCAATATAATCACTGGTGGTTACCGGCTGCCATTGCCATTCAATATGCATTGCTGCAAAAGTGTTTGTATATTCCTGTATGCTTTGAGAAAAGTCGTAATAGTAATTTAAATTTTCGTCCCTGGTGTTTATATAAGGAGCCAATACCCATACTTTAATGGGTGCCGTAATTCCATTCCCAAAGTCGTTTAATTTGTATAGCATACGTATTTAAAAGAATCAGCCAGTTGAATAATTGAATGCAACTGGCTGTTATTTGGGTTACAAGAAATAGTTGGCAATTTAAAAAACTATTTATTTAAGCTATAGAAATAAAAAAGGATAAATAGTATTTAGTAAATGTATAAAAGCATTGAGTAATAAAGTGCCATTTTTTTCACCAAAAATCAATTGGTGGATTAAACGTATAAATATGTGTATAACCGTGTAAGTTTAAACAGTTAATCCGGCTGTCGATTCAGAACTTTGAGCCAATTAATTCAATAATAATAAAGCAAGATGGATAA
>JAYTTM010000036.1:0-10458 GCA_043745055.1 Chitinophagaceae bacterium
ATTTTATGGAATGGCCCAATGGGTGTTTTTGAAATGGAGAAATTTCAGAATGGCACCAAATCTATTGCATTAGCAGTTGCAGAAGCTACAGCCAACGGGGCTTTTAGCCTGGTGGGTGGTGGCGACAGTGTTGCTGCTGTTAACCAGTTTAACCTGGCTGATAAAGTTAGTTATGTAAGTACCGGTGGAGGCGCCATGCTTGAATATTTTGAAGGAAAAGTATTGCCGGGAATTGCAGCAATTAAAGATTAAGAATTATTTATTAGCAGAAGTACCTAATAACCATATTTAAATAAGTATTTTTAACCCCTAACAATAAAATTAAAAATTATGAAAAGTCCAGGTTTGTTAATAGCGCTAGCCATCGTAGTAATTGTTGGCTTCCTTGGTTGTAATGGCTACAATGGTTTGGTAAAGCAGGATGAAAGTGTAAAGAAGGCATGGAACAATGTGCAAACAGAATATCAAAACAGGAATGACTTAGTGGGTAACCTGGTAAACACCGTAAAAGGTGCTGCTAATTTTGAGCAAAAAACTTTAACCGATGTAATTGCGGCAAGAGCTAAAGCTACCAGCGTAAACATCAATGCAGAAAATTTAACTCCCGAAAAAATTGCTGAATTCCAGGCAGCACAAGGACAGTTGAGTGGTTCACTAAGCCGCCTGTTAGCTACTGTAGAGGCTTATCCAACATTAAAAGCCACCGAAAATTTCACCAAATTGCAAGGCCAGTTAGAGGGTATTGAAAATGGCATCAAAAATTCCCGTAAAATTTTCAATGATGAAATCAATACTTACAATACCAAAGTAAGGAGTTTCCCCATGAACATTCTAGGCGGCCTTTTTGGCTTCAAAGCTAAAGAAGGATTTAAGGCAGATGCAGGTGCAGAAAAAGCCCCTGAAGTAAAATTCTAATTATCCCGCCATGAATAAAAAAAGTTATGTTGGCTATATTGTAGCCGCTGTGCTGGCTGTAATTGCTATTTATACCATTGTTACATTCAACAGCCTTGTAAAAAAAGAAGAGCTGGTAAAAAAACAATGGAATGAAGTAAACAGTGCCTACCAGCGTAGGTTAGATTTAATACCCAACCTGGTAAATGTGGTAAAAGGTCAGGCAGATTTTGAGCAAACAGTGCTAACGCAAATTACAGAAGCAAGGGCCAAAGCCAGTAGCATTACTACAACAACGGGTGAACTAACAGCAGAAAATTTCAATAAACAAACCTCTGCTCAAAATGACCTTGCAAGTGCAACCAGCAGGCTGTTGATAACTGTTGAAAAATACCCGACATTAAAAGGCACAGAAGCATTTGCAGGATTACAGGCTCAACTTGAAGGAACAGAGCGAAGAATAAAAATATCCCGAAAAGATTTTAATGCTGCAATTGCTGATTATAACAGTTCAGTAAAAAGTTTTCCGGTAAATATTATAGGTGGCATATTAGGTTTCAAGGCAAAGGATGGCTTTACAGCAGATGCCGGTGCTGATAAATTAATAGAAGTAAAATTTAATTAACCGTCGTGAATATTTTTCCATTTTTAAAAAAGAAGAAGGTTTTCTTTTCACCGGAAGACCAGGCACAGATAGTGGAAGCTATACGCATGGCCGAAATAGAAACCAGTGGTGAGATCAGGATTTATGTAGAAAGCAAAAACCCATTTATGGATCCTGTGGATAGGGCTAAAGAGATTTTTTTTAAAATGAAAATGCAAAATACACAAGAGCGAAATGCAGTACTGCTCTACATCGCAATGGATGACCATGAATTGGCTTTATTTGCAGATGAAGGAATTTATCAGCGGGCTGGTGCAACCTATTGGGATAACGCTGTTAAACAAATGACCTCTTCCTTCACTAAAGAAAACATTAGCAATGGCATTGCAAACTGTGTGCAAAAAATAGGAGAAACATTAAAAAATGAATTTCCTTACAATGCTGATACGGATAAAAATGAACTGCCCGATGATATTGTATTTGGTAAATGATACGCTTAGAATAATTCAATGAAAAAACTCTTCTCTATACTGGTACTTTTCTCTTGTGTGTTTTTAACGTATGCACAAAACGGGGAAAATAATTCTATTGATCAAATAATTAAAACACCACCCAATCCACCCCGTTTGGTAAATGATTATGCCAATGTTTTAACACCAGAGCAGCGGGATGCATTGGAAAGAAAACTGTACCAGTTTGACGATACCACCACCAACCAGGTAGTGGTGGTAATAGTTAAAAGTCTTGATGGCAGGGATGTTGCTGATGCTGCAACAGAATTGGGAAGAAGCTGGAAAGTAGGTGATAAGAAAAATAATAACGGAGTAGTTCTACTTATATCTAAAGACGACCGCAAACTAAATATCTCACCCGGCTATGGCCTTGAAAGATCATTACCCGATTTAGTTTGCCAGCAAATTATCCAAACCATCATTGTACCCAACTTTAAGGGCAATGATTACTATGGTGGCATAGACCGTGGTACCGATGCAATTATACAGGCAACCAAGGGTGAATTTGTTGCACCTACAGGTTATAATAAGCGCTTATCAAAAGGCACTCCCCTTTCCCGGATTATTTTCTTTATTGTAATTGGGGTTGTACTGCTTTCTTTATTTGGAGGCGGCAGTGGTGGTGGCGGTGGAACCTTTATGAGTCGTAGAGGTTTTGCTCCTTTATTATTTTCCGGTGGAGGTTTTGGCGGCGGCGGCTTTGGCGGCGGCGGCGGTGGTAGTTCCGGAGGCTTTGGTGGTTTTGGTGGAGGTAGCTTTGGTGGGGGTGGAAGCAGTGGCAGCTGGTAGTTTTTTCAATCTCAAAATAGCGTTAAATAGCAACTTGCAAAGACAGTAAAATAATGCAAGCATTCTTATAAAATTTTGTGATGGAGTATTAATTAGCAGGGAAATTATCCGCATGGTCAGGCTGGCATTTCGAACAGCTGCCTATAAAAATTTCGGAATATATAAATGCCTTTCAATAGGCACCTTTTCCATCAGTACTTTCATCAGGCGGATATTTTCTAATACCTCAATCATTGAAGTTGCCATATACTGACCCTTAACAATTATATCAAATACGCCAAAATCCAATAAGTCTTCAGCCTTGCTCAAATTGGATTTTGAAGAAATAATTACAATATAAGTATCAGGGCTTTTTAACTTAATGGATTGCAGCAGTTCGGCACCATTAAAAGCAAGCATTTCAACTTCAATTAAAATTACGCAAGGCTTAATATCCAGGTATTGCACACAGGTTTCTTTCTCCGTAATTAAAACAATATTTACATAACCTGCATTGCGCAAATGCTGCTCATAAATGGCCAGTGTAAAAGGATCTTTTCCGATAGATAAAATGTTGGTCAACATTATTTTTCCCATTGTTCCTACTTTCATATGTCGGGTACATAACCAGCATTGTGCCAGTTTGAAAACAGCCGTCTGTAAAGGGCTTGTAACAAGTTATTGATTTTATATCTTCCATAATTAAGCTGTCTATTCCAAATTCCGGAATAAATTGACTAGTAACTTCATACAAAAACCTTAATACTCTTCTCTTTTTCTAAAAGAAGATTTTATTGATTGCACAAAATAAAGAGTCGCAAATATCTTTAATCATTTAGCAAATATTGGTAACTATCATTTTACAATATTGATTTTTGCAATTACCTTTCCAATGCAACCAAAATCATTAAAATAAATGACAATATCAGAAATAAAATTTTTATCGGGTCCCCAAAGCCGCTGGAAGGATTTTAAATTTGCAGTAGAAGTTTTTTTTGAATTCATAAAAGGCTTCAGGGCATTACATTTTACCGGACCATGTGTTACCATATTTGGCTCCGCCCGTTTTAAAGACGGGCATCCCTACTTTGAAAAAACAGAAGAACTGGCAGCCAGAATTGCCTTATTGGGTTTTACTATCATGACGGGAGGTGGCCCTGGTATTATGGAAGCAGCCAACAAAGGTGCAAGAGAAGCGGGAGGCAGAAGTGTTGGTTGTAATATCGTACTGCCGCATGAACAGCATCACAACCCATACCTTGATAAATGGGTGAACATTAAATTCTTTTTCGTTCGCAAAACATTGCTGCTAAAATATTCTTATGCGTTTGTAGTAATGCCAGGTGGCTTTGGAACACTTGATGAATACTTTGAGGCACTTACGCTCATTCAAACAAAAATGATTGCCGAGTTCCCCATCGTAATTTTCGACAAAGCATTTCATCAGCAATTATTAGCACATATAGATGTATTAAAACAGCATGGCACTATTGCTGAAGATGACTCCAAATATTACCTGGTAACTGATTCGGTTGATGAAGCGGTTGCATATATTCAGCAAAATAGTATTGTAAAATTCAAATTGCATCCTGCAGCGCCTCATAAACCTTTTAGATGGTTATTGGAAAGAGGTTTCAAAAAGTAACACAAACTTCATTTACTTAAACACTTTATTTGTTTTTATCAAAAGTAAGTGATACGGAATTGATGCAATACCTTAACCCGGTTGGCTTTGGACCGTCATTAAACAAATGTCCTAAATGAGCGCCACACCTGCTGCAGGTAACTTTAGTACGTTCCATACCATAGGTGTTATCGGTTTCATCCAACACACTGGTTTTATTAATGGGCTTCCAGAAACTAGGCCAGCCGGTGCCGCTATCAAACTTAGTAGCTGAGGTAAATAAATCGAGGCCGCAGCAAACACATTTGTAAATACCAGCTTGGTGGTTATCCCAGTACTTTCCCATGTAGGCCCGTTCCGTACCTTCTTTCCTGGTAACTGTATATGCATCCTGATCAAGTTGTTTTTTCCATTCAGCATCAGTTTTTACTACCTTAAAGTTTTGCTGTGCATTGGTAGCAGAGATTGTAAATAAAAGAGAAAGTAAAAAAATCAATACTTTCTTCATGTTGGCATTGTTTTAATAAATTTATACTGTTACAAACGATTATAGTGTAGTGAAAGGATTTTACCAGATAAATGTTTAACAGATTTAACAAAAAACAATTTGAATTGTAATATTGTTCTAAAATAAATTAACATGGGAATCCTTAACCAGGTAGCAGAGTATTTATATCTAAAGAAAAAAGACCCCAATACGCCAAAAAGCGAATGGCTGAAATACATGCATGGTATTAACCGTATTTCTATTTTTCTTTTTTTAGTTGGTCTGGTTATTTTGGCAATAAAATTATTGCGCCGGTAAAATAAAAAAGTCTGCAGTCGGTTTGTTAAAGACTTTTTCTATTCCAATAGCTAACCAGCCAGTTGGAGTGTATTTTACTCAGGATTAATGTTAGCTGCTCCACTGGTTTTTTTCTGTAAATTACCTGCACCGCTGTAATGGATATTAGCTGCACCACTTGCATTTGCTATAAGGCTAACACTGGCATGCACATGTGCAGAACTTGCACCACTTGCAGTTATTGCTGTAGTTTCACTTTGCAGATTAGCAGTTTTTAAACCAGCGCTGCCACTGGTTTTAGCTGTATATTGCCTGGTTCGTCCACTTAGTTCAATGGTACTGGCGCCGCTAGCTTCCGCAAAAATTTGGGGTACATTAACAGCAGCCTTAATTGTAGCAGCTCCAGATGACTCTATATTGATTTTATTAGCACTTTTCAACTCACTATTGGCCTTAATAGTTGCAGCTCCGGATGCGTTAATAAAATCAATTTCCGGTGCAGTTACAAATATTTTCATGTGAGCATTATTAAATCCCCCCATTTCGGATGTACTTATTTTTAGTACCCCATTTACTACCTTGGTTTTAATGTAAGGCATAAGGTTATCATCACATTCAACAGTAACCTTATTGAAAGATCCATTGTTAATTTCTACTTCAAAAGCACTGCCGGCAGATATTCCTTTAAAAGGATCGGTTTTTCTATCCTGCGTAATGATATTGCCGCTTCCCGTAAACTGGTGACAGCCGGATGTAATTAACAGGAGCATGATTGCGAAAAAAAATATTTGTTTCATGTTTTTAAATTTATGTAAAGATTTAATAATAAAACTGCTTTTGCAAACCAATGATAACAAAATACAAACAATAATTAATAAAATAAATGTTGATGGGTAAATGATATTTTGTGAATAAAATGTAAATGACAAAAAACTATCATTGCTACTTTACTCATGGATTTAATCAGATACTCAAAAGGAAACCTTTGATCAAACTAAAAACCAACAACTATTTATTTACCTTCGCAACCTTATGACAGATAAAATTATCATATTGGATTTTGGTTCACAGTACACACAGTTAATAGCCCGTGCAGTAAGAGAAGCCAGTGTTTATTGCGAAATAATCCCTTATCATAAACCAATTGACTATACAGATAATTTAAGAGGAATCATTTTGTCTGGTTCCCCATTTTCGGTAAATGATTCAAATGCGCCAGTTGTAGACATTCAAGCCATTGCTGACCGGGTACCAATACTTGGACTTTGCTATGGCGCCCAGCTTACAGCAAAACTTTTTGGCGGTATTGTTGAAAAAAGTGATAAAAGAGAATATGGACGTGCCAGTTTACAGTTAATACTAGATGATATTTTATTAAAAACAGTTTCGCCATTATCGCAGGTGTGGATGAGCCATAGCGATACCATTAAGGAATTGCCAGATGGCTTTTCAATATTGGGCACAACCGAAAGTATACCAGTGGCTGCATTTAAGCGTACAACTGGCAACTTCGCTTTATATGGTCTGCAATTTCATCCGGAGGTTTATCATTCTACCGAGGGTAAAATAATGCTCAAAAATTTTCTGGTATCTATTTGTGGTTGTTCTCAAGACTGGACACCAGCCCATTTTATAACAGACACAGTTGCTGAATTAAAAAATAAAATTGGTGATAAAAGAGTTATCATGGCGCTGAGCGGTGGGGTCGACAGCACAGTTGCTGCAACCCTTATCCACCGGGCAATAGGTAAAAATCTTTTTGGCATATTTGTAGATAACGGCCTATTACGTAAAGATGAATTTGAACAAGTACTGGAAACCTATGCTGCCATTGGCCTCAATGTAAAAGGTGTCAATGCAAGGGAACATTTTTACAACCAATTAGCAGGCGTATCGGACCCTGAAGAAAAAAGAAAAATAATTGGCGGAGGTTTCATACACATATTCGACCAGGAAGCACAGCTGCTTGAAAATATTGATTTTCTTGGGCAAGGAACTATTTATCCTGATGTAATAGAATCAGCTTCAGTACATGGCCCTTCGGCTACCATTAAGTCGCACCACAATGTTGGCGGCCTGCCGGAAACCATGAAACTTTCATTGGTAGAACCGCTGCGTTTGTTATTTAAAGATGAAGTAAGGAAAGTTGGTTTAGAGTTAGGCATACCAGCAGCAATGATCAACAGGCATCCATTTCCAGGGCCAGGATTGGGAATTCGGATTTTGGGAGATGTTACGCCGGAAAAGGTACGGTTATTGCAGGATGCAGATGCTATTTATAATGAGGGATTAAAAAAATGGAATTTGTACGATAAAGTATGGCAGGCAGGAACCATTTTGTTACCGGTAAAAAGCGTTGGAGTAATGGGTGATGAAAGAACTTATGAATTTACCATTGCCTTAAGGGCTGTAACAAGCGTAGATGGAATGACGGCCGATTGGTGTCATTTACCATATGAGTTTTTAGCAGCCATGAGTAACGAAATCATTAACAATGTAAAAGGCATTAACCGGGTAGTGTATGATATTAGCAGTAAGCCGCCGGCAACTATTGAGTGGGAATAAAGAAGGAATACACTTTAACTTCTAAAGGGGCTTTTAAATAGTTTAGTAATTAAGTTGTGTCAAAGTCATTCTTTTATCCATGTTTAGAAGGTTTATAAGTTTAGATGAAGACCAAAATAACAAACCATTTATAAAGTCAAGAATATAAAAAAAAGGGCCGGAGTATCACTTGTAATTGTAAGAAAATTTTAATAAAGATTGCTCAAAAACAGAATTGCAGATTGTTATGAAAAGAAATATTTTATTGGGTGTATTTATTTTAACAGCGTTTTTTTCTTTACAAAAAGCCTATGCCGCCAATGATACTCTACCTGCTCTAAAAACATACAGGGTAGGAATTTTTGCCTCACTGTATTTAGATTCTGTTTTTTCTGAAACCGGCAATTTCAGGTACAGTGAAGGTATTCCTAAGTTTATTGTACCAGGCGTAGATTTTGTAAATGGTGCTCAGGTAGCTTTAGATTCCTTACAACTTTACAATGAGAATGTAGAAGCCACCATTTATGATACAAAATCATTTAGCGAACCTCTGGCTATACTGATAAAAAACAATAAACTGGATAAATTAGACCTGATTATTGGCTCCGTAAAAGATATTGAATATAAACAACTGGCTGAATACGCCCTGGCGAAAAATACGCCTTTTATTTCTACCACTTACCCCAATGATGGAGGTATAACCAAAAACCCATTTGTGGTATTGGTTAATTCTACTTTAAAGGCACATTGCGAGGCCATATTCAGTTATATTTTACAAAGCCATGGTACAAATAAAATTTATTTATGCAGAAAAAAAGGTGTGCAGGAAGATAAGATAGCTGCCTATATAAAAGGCATAAACGAACAGGATGGAAAAGCGATACTCAATATCCAAACACTTTATTTTGACAGCACTGTTTCCCCTGCATTTTTAAAATCTAAATTGGATAGCAATAGGCAGTCTGTGGTTATTGGCGCTTCGCTTGATGAAGTATTTGCAACACAACTTTCAACAGCCTGCAATCAAATTCACCAGCAATACCCACTCACGCTAATTGGCATGCCCAATTGGGATGGATTTAAAGCACTGCTGAAAAAAAAAGATTTTGAAAATTTCCCCATCTATTTTACCTCTCCCTACTACAATACAAAAACAGATAGTTTAAGCCGGCAGTTGATAGATGCCTATGCAAAAAGATCAAAAGGCAAGCCAACGGACATGGCGTTTAAAGGATATGAAAGTGCCAGGTTGTTTGTAAAATTACTGGTAGCGCATCCCGATGATTTTATGAGTCACATCAATGATAAATCGATGAAGGTTTTTTCGGAATATAACTTCCGGCCTGTGGTTAAAAAAGGCAATTCAGTTCCTGATTATTTTGAAAATAAACACTTGTATTTTATAAGAATATTGAATGGCGTTTTATCTAAAGCCTGGTAGCAGTAATTGGTACTATAATTTTAATTGTTGATTACTAAGGTTGTATTCTTATTTGGATAATAGTTTAGCAACTAAGGCAAGTTAAAATCATTTTCTCAGCTATGTTTAGAGCGTTTAGATGGCTAGATGTTGACCTAAATAATACCCATTAACAATACAAAAACTTAATTGCATTGGCACTAAAATTAACCATTACTTTCTACAAACTTTAACTATTTTGGCCCATAAAAAACTTAGTCTTCCCACTAAAATATGCATTGTATGCAATCGGCCCTTTTCCTGGCGAAAAAAATGGGAAAAAGTGTGGAACGAGGTAAAATATTGCAGCGATCGCTGCCGGAACAACAAGGATAAATCAGCATAAATTCATCCATAACTTTGTTTGCTATTTTTTGTTATAGTATTATATAAACTAATTCCATGAAAAAGACGTTGGTCCTTTTTACGATAGCACTCATTTCATTTGCCTTCATCAATTTTACAAGTGTATTGGAACAAAATGATAACCCCACCTACATTCCACCGAGTAAACAAAGAACCGGCGATGCTGCCAAAGGTTATGAATACCTAACCACAGGCGATTATTTAAAAAGCGGAATCCCCTACTCTTTTTTTATGCTGGGGGTGCCAAAAGACAGCAACAATTACCTAAACCGTAGCGGTTTCAATAAAAATTTATCGCATGATTTTACTGCCGTAAAAGCGCCCAATGGCGAATTGGTGGTAGCGCCCAATTGCCTGCAATGCCATTCGCAGGTATTTGATGGCAAACTGGTAGTAGGCATGGGAAATTCTTTCAGCGACTTTACTGTAAACCGTCAAAGTACCACATTGATGGCAGAGAAGATGCTGAAAAACCTTACCGGAACCAATGCAAAAAAGTATGAAGCAGCTAGAAATTTTATTGATGCTATCAAAGTGATTTCTCCCAATTTAATTACATCCACCAAAGGTGTAAACCTTGCAGATGCACTGGCAGCAATACTTGTAGCGCACAGAGACCCACAAACATTAAAATGGAGCGAAAGTAATTTAATGCCATTGCCAACAGAAATTATACCCACAGATGTTCCTGCCTGGTGGTTGCTCAAAAAAAAGAACGCTATGTTTTACAATGGTTTTGGGAGGGGAGATTTTGGCCGTTTTTTAATGGCAAGTAATTTATTAACTGTAAGCGATACCAGCGAAGCAAGAGAAGTTGACAGTCATTTTAATGATGTACTTTCTTATATTTATTCTATTAATGCGCCTAAATACCCAAAGCCCGTTGATGAAAAATTAGTAGCC
>JAYTTM010000037.1:0-2821 GCA_043745055.1 Chitinophagaceae bacterium
AACAAAAAACTCGGAAGGAATGGAAACTACAATGAGAGAACATCGAACACTGCTGCTAAAGAATGGCGTGTGGAAAATATTGGCAGTACAGGCTTATGCTGATAACGCTGCTGCTAAGAAATAGCTGCTTCAGAAGATATTTCCATAATCTTTTATAATTCAATTTTGCAATAATGTTTAAGCAATTTTACAACTATTGATTAAATTTTTTTTCAAAAGAAAAATTAAATAAATTAATCTAAATATTTCAATCATTTTAAAAATATAAAAGGATTCACGTTTTTATTTAACCACCAATCCATAAGCTAAAAGGTGTCCAAAACTTTTTGCGATGGTTTAAGCTGTACATCATTTTTAGTTTAACTCATACTAAAAATGATGTATTTACTAACCTTCAATATCCATCAAATTAAAATTTAAATAAATCAAAAATGCAATAAACAATGGGCAGAGCAACACTGTGTATTTTCCGCTCAACTTTATTGCATTCAGCGGGCTTGTAGTAAATGCCTATCAAGTTTATACTATAGCTAAAAAATGTGTAAAAAAGCAGTCATAACAAATTAAAAGACCATTAAATGATATTTAAAATATACAAACAAATGAAAATTCTACAGTTATTTCTATCATTTGTAACTACCATTGTATTGTTAGTTTTTTTTATTGATGCAAATGCACAATGCAACAATTACTTGTATGTTGCTGAAGGCCAATCAGGCGTGCAGATTGGCAAGCTTGACGTGGGGGGCAACCAAATTACAGTGGAAGCTGTTTTCAAAAGAACCGAATCGTATACAAGAGGCCTTTTGTTTGCTGGGGACCTGGTCTCTAAACATTCGAACAGCTCAAACTGCAATTATTTGTTACGGCCAAATGGTGCGGCTATTACTACTGTAAATGGCTTTAGTTCTTTTGATACTGATTGCGAAATTCAATTGAATAAAAGCTATCATGTTGCTCTGGTATATGACGGAAGTGTACTCAAATTTTACCGCAATGGAGTTTTGAAAGGTAGTTCCATTGCATCTGGTAATTTGGTGACGAATAATTTAATTACAACCATCGGCTCATGCGCTTTTTTTCCAAATGTCTTTGATGAAGATTTTAGGGGAAATATAAATGAAGTTAGAATTTGGAACATAGCCCGAACGCAGGAACAGATAATCCAATACCTTACTACAAGCTTGCCAGATCCTCCAACACAAATCGGACTGCTTGCGTACTACCAATTCGATAATCTTTTAAACAAGCAAGGAAATACCGCTTGGAATGGTAGTATTTTGGGTAATGCTTCCATAAACGCTAACAACACCGATTGTACAAATACTTTAACAGATGTATGCTTTGCCTTACCCTTAAAACTAGTATCATTTGATGGCTATTTTAATCCAAATAAATTTGTTGATGTAAGTTTTTCTACAACCAATACAGACAATGTTTCTACTATTTCTATCGAAAGAAAATATGGATCAGAAAGTTTTTCAATTATAAAAACCCTGGCTGCTATTAACGGAAACGCCTTAAATAAATACCACTATTACGACTACAATATTGCAAGCGCAAATGCACAAATATTTTACAGGCTTAAAATAACCGATTACAGCGGAGCGGTATCCTACAGCAAAATATTAATGGTTGTTATCAAACAGCAGCAGACGATACTAGTATTCCCTAACCCTGTAAAAAATACCATCACAATAAGTGGGTTGGAAAACAAAAGCATTATAAAAATAATTTCTACAGAAGGTAAGCTGGTAAAACAATTATACGCCAATGCAAATAGTATGACAATTGAAACAAGCACATTGGCAAAAGGAATTTATATAGTGCAATACAATAATGGAGAAAAGGCGGAGCTGATAAAAATTATAAAAGAGTAATCAATTAGCATAAATAAAAAATAAAAAACACTAAAATACTTTTACCATGCGCACAATTTTCACCACAACAGTCTTTTCCTTACTCTGGGTTTTTACCCTTGCACAAAATGTAGGCATTGGCACTACTAATCCTAAGGCACGTTTGCACATTTCAGATAGCAATGTGGTGTTTACAGGCCCTTCAACAGTTCCTGTCTCCACCAATTACAACCCGCCAATACAAGGTGCCGGCACAAGAATGATGTGGTATCCGCAGAAGGCGGCATTTAGGGCAGGAGGTGTAGACGGCAATCAATGGGATAAAAATAGTATTGGAAGCTACTCATTTGCCTCTGGATTTAATACAAATGCGTATGGAGTTGTTTCAACGGCAATGGGACAAAATTCCTATGCTTCCGGATATGGTTCAACTGCTATGGGATATACCACTCAGGCTTTGGGGGAAAATTCAACCGCTATGGGAAAGGGTACAACTGCTATCGGTGGCTCTTCTACAGCCATGGGTTTTGGTACGTACGCAAATTCTTGGGCTGAAACTGCTATCGGGGCATATAATACTGAGTACTCTCCTTTAGGTGTAAACAACTGGAATGTTAGCGATCGGGTGTTTGTGATTGGAAATGGGATTTCTTTCAATACAAAAAGCGATGCCTTTTTAGTGCAAAAAAATGGCAATATTTATATTGACCCTTCCAATAAAAATGCTGGGGACATCACTACTAACACTTTAAAGTTTGGAGAATACAATGTAACTGGTGAGGCAATAGGCTCAAAAAGAACAGCGGGAGGAAACCAGTTCGGGCTGGATTTTTATACCGCTTTTCAAAACCGTATGAGAATTGACAATAATGGAAACGTGGGCATAGGTGCCACAACACCCACTACACCCGCAACAGCAAAACTGGTAATAAGCGGCTTTGCAAGTGAAGAAGGTTTGGATC
>JAYTTM010000038.1:0-2819 GCA_043745055.1 Chitinophagaceae bacterium
ACTATGGCCAGTCATTACGATTTAGCCAGATTTGGCAGTGAAAGGGTTGGCTTTTCTCCACGCCAGTGCGATTTATTGATGGTGATGGGAACTATATCAAAGAAAATGGGGCCGGTATTAAGGCAGGTATATTTACAAATGGCAGAGCCACGTTGGGTTTTATCTGTTGGAGCTTGTGCCTGTAGTGGTGGTATTTTTGATACTTATTCTGTATTACAAGGAATTGATCAGATAATACCTGTAGATGTATATGTACCTGGTTGTCCACCAAGGCCGGAGGCAATTTTAGATGGTTTTTTAAAGATTCAGGAACTGGTAGGACAGGAAAGTTTGAGAAGGCGAAATGGAGATAAATACAAGGAATTGATGGCTGTTTACGGAATACAATAAAAGCTCCCACAGCCCCCAACGGGTAAATGGGTATTAATAAAATTAAACGAATCAAAGCCCTTAATGGGTTTGTGATTATGACAAACGAAACCATACAAAAAAAACTAACCGAAAAATTTGGTGATTCTCTTACTGATTGGCAGGAGCCTTATGGCATGCTTACTTTTTCTGCACCCAAAGATTTAAATTTAAAAGTATTGCAGTATTTGTTTGATGATGAGGGTTTAAATTTCCGCTTTCTTACAGATTTACAAGCGGTACATTACCCCGATCGTACAGGAGAAGAACTAGCGGTGGTTTATCATTTGCACAACTTTGCAGATAATGTACGTATCCGGTTTAAGATATTTCTGGATATTCAAAAGCCCGATATTTTTAGTGCCACGGCATTGTATCAATCTGCCAATTTTATGGAAAGGGAAACATACGATTTCTTTGGTGTAAACTTTGTAGGGCATCCCAATTTAATAAGAATATTAAATGTAGATGAGATGGATTATTTTCCAATGAGGAAAGAATTTCCATTAGAAGATCAGAGCAGGGTTGATAAGGATGATGATATGTTTGGCAGATAATACCGGAACAAAGCTCAATAATGAAATAAAGTACAAGAGTGCGACGCCAATGCCGCTGAAAAAAGAACAAATGACGGTTACAAAAAAATAAAAAATTTCATGTCTCATAGTGAACACATTGTTTTACCGGAAGGAAGTATTGAGAAACTAACTACTACTTTAAATCTTGGGCCTACACACCCTGCAACGCATGGCGTTTTTCAAAATATTCTGGAGCTGGATGGCGAACGAATTTTATCTGCTGTTTCTACTGTAGGCTATATTCACCGGGCTTTTGAAAAGCTGGCAGAGCGCAGGCCTTTGTACCAGATTACACCTATTACAGACCGTCTTAATTACTGCTCATCTCCCCTTAACAATATGGGATGGCACCTTACCTGCGAAAAATTATTAGGGGTTATTACACCAAAGAGGGTTGATTATTTACGTATAATTATCATGGAACTGAGCAGAATTTCAGATCACTTGATTTGTAATTCCATTGTTGGTGTGGATAGTGGCGCTTACTCCGGCTTTTTGTACCTGATGCAGTTTCGTGAATTAATTTATGAAATATATGAAGAAGTGTGCGGCTCCCGCCTTACTACTAATATTGGGCGTATTGGCGGTTTTGAAAGGAATTTCACTAATACAGCTTTTGAAAAACTCGAAAAATTCTTAGCAACATATCCTAAGCAATTAAAGGAATTTGAAACCCTTTTTACCCGTAACAGAATTTTTATGGATCGAACCATTGGTTGTGGTGCCATCACTGCCGAAAGAGCCATGAACTACGGGTTTACCGGGCCTAACCTTAGGGCAACTGGTGTGGATTATGATGTGAGGGTTCATACTCCTTATAGTTCTTACGAAGATTTTGATTTTAAAATTCCAGTTGGTACAACCGGTGATTGTTACGATCGCTTTTTGGTTCGCAACGAGGAAATGTGGGAGAGCCTGAGTATAATAAACCAGGCGTATAAAAAAGTGCAGGAATTTAAAGGTACAGATGCGGATGTATTTCATGCAGATGTTCCTGCTTATTATTTGCCGGAAAAGAAAGATGTTTACACAAAAATGGAAGCCCTTATTTACCATTTTAAAATAATAATGGGAGAAACGGATATACCTGCCGGAGAATTGTATTCTTCAATAGAAGCAGCCAATGGTGAACTTGGGTTTTATCTTATCAGCGATGGCGGCAGAACACCCTACCGGCTTCATTTTCGCCGGCCTTGTTTTATATATTACCAGGCTTACCCCGAGTTAACAAAAGGTGGTATGTTGAGTGATGCAGTGATAACAATGAGTAGTTTAAATTTGATTGCAGGAGAATTGGATGCATAAATAATTTTTATGGGGGAAAAAAGAATAATGGCAGTTGTTGCAAAATTTGTCACTTTTAAAGAGGCAGCCGAAAACGATAATCTTTATTTCTCAAGTATGAGTGCGGAAGATTTATTAAGAGAATGTTTTGAGTTGAGAAAGCTTAATTACTTTGGTAACGCTAAAAAACAATTGCCACGAATTGAGAAAGTGGCTAGGTTAGTTAAAAGACAGCTTGATGAAGAAGAAAATGCCTGAATTTCAAAAGGATTTTGAGGATTTTATTGCTAGGATTTAAAAACTAAAAGAAAGAAATAAACAAAAATAGTATGACCTTTTCACAGGAAAAACTAAATAAGGTAAATGAAATAATCAGCCATTATCCGCAAGGCAAACAAAAGAGCGCTTTGCTTCCGGTGCTGCATTTAGCGCAGGAAGAATTTGGTGGCTGGCTTGATACACCGGTGATGAATTATGTGGCTTCCTTACTAAATATTGAACCGATTGAGGTTTATGAAGTAGCTACATTTTATAGCATGTATAATTTAA
>JAYTTM010000039.1:0-2814 GCA_043745055.1 Chitinophagaceae bacterium
TCTCTAACCATGACATCAGTAAAAATTGAAATGGCATAATTATAGTTATTGTCTCGTTTTTAAATTAGTTGACTGCAAATCATCCAAAATACATCTTTATATCTTAATAAAGTTCATCTTCATCAATAGTTTATTCTCATTATTATTGATGTAGTTTTTGTACTTAACTTACATTTTTATTATCACTATTTTATCAGCGTATAAAATGCAGTTTTGCTACGTTACAAACATCAAATCAACCAAAGTAAACAAAGAGATTTATTTTATATTTAGCCGTGTTGCTGGTTGTTTTGTTGCAGTATTTATTTGCGGTTTTGCAAGCGCACAATTGTGTAACGGCAGCCTGGGCGATCCTGTAGTTAATATTACTTTCGGAGCTGGTGTTGGCCCCGGTCCTGCACTAGCTGCTGCAACAACCAATTACCGGTATACAACAGATGCCTGTGCTGTAAATGGCTTCTATTCACTTTTAAACAGGGGTATAGAATGTAATTATGGATGGCATGTTTTACCCGGTGATCATACAGGTAATACCAATGGATATTTTATGCTGATAGATGCCTCCTTTGAGCCAAGTGATTTTTACGTGGATACAGTAAAAAATCTTTGTGCAAATACTACCTATGAGTTTGCTGCATGGATGCTGAACCTTAAATACGTAGTTCAGGGAACCAGGCCTAATATTACTTTCAATATTGAAACAGTAACCGGTCAGGTATTGAAAACTTATAATTCCGGCGACATACCGGTTGAGCAAACCATCAACTGGGAGCAGTATGGTTTTTATTTTACAACCCCTTTAAATGTTTCTGCAATTGTTTTACGCATGACCAATAATGCACCTGGCGGAGATGGAAATGATCTGGCATTGGATGATATTACTTTCCGCCCCTGTGGCCAATTGATTACTGCTAGTATACAGGGACTAAATAATGATACAATTGATGTGTGTGATGGCAATAGCAATTTATATACGTTTAACGCAGCTGTTTCATCTGGCTATATTTTACCTGTTTATCAGTGGCAATTGAGTACCAATAAAGGTACCAGCTGGCAAGATATTGCCGGTGAAAACAGTATTGTTTTTAATCGGCAGCCAACTGCTGCAGGCAATTACTGGTATCGCTTTACGGTAGTTGAATCTGGCGCAGGCAACGCTACTACCTGTCGTATTGCATCCAATATCATCATCGTAAACGTACGCCCTAAACCTTATGTGGATGCCGGTCCGGACAGGATAATGGTTACCGGAAATCCGGTTACACTGGCAGGAAATGTGGAAGGAGAAAATATTACCTATACCTGGTGGCCGCAAAATTTTATTGATAATATTAATACCCTCACTCCATCAGTTTCGCCTGTAGAGGATATCAGCTACCTGCTTTCTGCAAGTTCTGTATTTGGCTGTACCAACAGCGATCAGGTACGGGTAAAAGTTATAACCGGTTTATATATTCCATCTGCATTTTCTCCTAATGCTGATGGAAAAAATGATAACTGGAAAATTCCATTTCTCGATCCTGCTTATCAATACACTGTGCAGGTTTTTAACCGGTTTGGACAAACGGTATACCAGGCATCCAACGAAGTGGTGGAGTGGGATGGAAAGCTTAGCGGAGTGCTGCAACCTATAGGCACTTATGTTTACCTGGTTACGCTTAAAACAACTAATTTAAAAATAAAAGGTACGGTTACTATTATAAGGTGAGCTGTAATGAAATAGGTAAATCAGGTTTAAGATATTGATAAAATGGATTCCATTAAATTTTCAATTTATTTTTTGGGGATACAGAAATTTATATTGTGCTTGTGAAACTGAAGCTGTGTGCATTTGGCAAAACACTAACTAATTCTAATTTAGTTTAATGTTAATAGCTTTTAAATCGCATATTCAAATAGTTTGAATTACGGATATTACCAGTATGCAAATCATCAGACTTTTATTTTAATGCAGAGTATCAATCCATTTTTACTATCTACCCATGAGTATAATTTAAATTAATTAATTCAATGACAAAAAAGACAATAATATTAACTGGTTTTATGCTTGTAAAGTTTTTATTGCAATTCTTTTTAATAAGCCCTGAATATGATTTGCAAAGAGATGAATACCTGCATCTTGACCAGGCAAATCATTTAGCCTGGGGCTATTTTTCTGTTCCACCTTTTACCTCGTGGATATCCTGGATTATACAGGCGTTAGGCAACGGAATATTTTGGGTGAAGTTTTTTCCGGCTTTATTTGGTGCATTAACAATTATAGTAGTTTGGAAAGTAATTGAAGATTTAAAAGGCAATCTATTTGCTTTAATAGTAGGAGTAACCTGTGTATTGTTTTCTGCTATGTTACGATTAAATTTATTATACCAGCCTAACTCATTTGATGTTTTAAGTTGGACAACTTTTTATTTTATTCTTATTAAATACATTAACACGGAAAAACCCAGATGGCTTTATATTGCTGCAGTTGTATTTGCAATTGGCTTTCTAAATAAATACAATATTGTCTTTTTACTCATCGGACTTTTTCCGGCAGTGTTGTTAAGTGAACACCGAAGGGTTTTTGCAAAAAAGGAATTCTATTATTCCGTCCTGTTGACACTGTTACTTATTTTACCCAACCTTTTATGGCAATACAACAACGATTTCCCCGTTATGCATCATCTTAAAGAATTAGCAGCTACGCAGTTGGTTAATGTAAGCAGATGGGGATTTATAAAAGATCAATTATTGTTCTTCATTGGCGGTTTGCTTGTAATACTAGCCGGCCTTTTTGCTTTGTTGTTTTACCCTGCATTTAAGAAGTATAGGGTG
>JAYTTM010000040.1:0-10429 GCA_043745055.1 Chitinophagaceae bacterium
TAAGGTTTAAATTAAAACCATATTGACGTGTAGGTGGGGTTTGTAAAGTATTATTAATACCAATTCCATTACCCGTTGTAAAGCTAAATTCAGGATCAGTATAGAAGTTAGATTTATCTACTATTGTAAATAAGTTTCTACCATATAATGAAATACTGGCACCAGAGAAAATCTTTGTTTTACCTAACAAACTTGCCGGTAAGCTATAAGAAAGATTTACATCCCTCATTTTAATAAACCAACCTGGTGTAGTAAAATTCTCAGAAATTCTACGGTAATGCGATACCCATAATTCGTATTCTGATTCCTGTGCTTGTAAAGTAGTATTGTTTATTACTTTACCATCACCATCTAAATAAGCTGAATTAGGAAATACATGTGGTGTTCTTTCTTCTGTCCATTTACCAGAACCTGTAAATGTCATCTGGCGACCAAGGTCACTAAAAATAACATTTCCACCACGGTATTCAAAGTTAACTGCAAGGCTAAAATTACCGTACGATAAACGAGAAGTTGCACCAACGATATGGCGTGGTAAAGTACCGCCCCTGTTGGATAATGCTCTATCTCTTAATGGATAACCAGTAACAGGATCAACCAATCTTCTGCCTGATCCATCTGGTGCATATTGGTAACCATCTGTTTTTAACATGGGGAAACGTTCACCCTTAATTACATTAGTGTTTGCATAACTATATCCACCCAATTGAAACTGAGTGATACCTGGATATAAATCCACCGCTTTATTGTCATTATAAGAATAACGAACACCCAATTCCCATCTCAACTTGGTTTTTTGTATAACCTGCACTTTTAAATCTGCTTCATAACCCCAGTTTTTAACTTCCCCTACATTTATTAACAGGTTAGAGAAACCGGTAGTATTCGGCACCTTTACAGTAAGTATTTGACCTTTTGAAGTTTGTGTGTATGCAGATACATCCAGGCTAACCCTACTTTTAAACATTTGAAATTCTCCACCTACTTCATAAGATGTAGTAAACTCAGGCCTAAGGCCTGCATCTGGTAAAGTATTACCTACTGTTAAACCTACCGTATTGCCATAAGGGAATCCAGCACCATTAGGGTAGGTAAGATCTAAACCATATAAAGGAATATTGTCATTTCCATTATAACTATAGTTTGCTCTTATTTTAGCATAATTAAGTGTATTCCCTTTTAAAGCAGGAAATGCATCTGTTGCAATAAAGGAAACCGCTGCGCCGTAATACAAATAAGAATACAGACTTCTGTCCCTTACAACTTTGAAAAAACTAGAAGTAGCGTCATATCTTACTGATCCGTTTACTATCAACCAATTTTTATAACTGGTTGTAAGGTCAGCGTAATAACCATATTTACGTTGAGTTGAATTAAACTCACCACCTGTTAATTCTCCTTGTCTGTTAGAAACATTGTAAACATCAGGAACCACAATTGAATTGGAGTTTACAGCAATTTCTTTAGTTGTTCTTTGGTAAATGCTATAACCTAGTGTTAATTTATTGGAGAAATTACCAAAATCCTTATCAAAACGAAATTGAAATTCATTGTTGATAACATTTTCTGTTTTTGAAAAATCGCTAACAGCACCCAAAATATCACTTCCGGCACGATCAATACCGTCATAATCGTTTGCAAATTCCCATGGAGCTGGAACATAAGCGGAATTCTTGGCCCAATCTGAGTAAAGAAATTTACCTGTGGTACTTTTTTGTGTACGGGAATTATTCATTACACCTAAACGGTTATAAAGCGCTAACCATTTGGTTACTTTGTAATTCAAATCAAAATTACCCTGAAGGTTGGCATCAGTATATTTTGTACGGTTATTGTCTTTATTAAAGTAGGGGTTGTTATAATAATCGTTTTGATAACCATTTGGATTAGCAAATTTATTAGTTTGCCAATCTCTTAAATCTGACAAAGGAATATTTGCGGCAGTGTTAATAAGATCGTTGTAAAAATCGGTGGTAGTTCTATCATAACTTGCCTGTACATATGAAGCTGTAAAACCAACATTCAATTTATCAAATTCTCTCGTAGAGGCAATCCTTACACTATTGCGATCACTTTTGTCTAATGGAACAATACCACTTATTTTATTATTTTCTAAAGACATAAAATAAGAACTGGTAGCATCTCCACCCTGAAAACTTACCTGATTGTTAATTGTATTGCCTATATCAAAAGCTTTACGTCTTGTATTTTTTATCGCAGCATATGGTAAAATATTTTTGCTGCCATCTTCCAAAACTCGGCCAATAATTCTATCCTCGCCATTATAAGCATCACCGTATTGCTGGTTCTCAAATGGACGCCAGTTATCTTTCATTCTTTCTAAATAGTCTGTTTTATAGTCAGCTTGTCCAAATGAAGTAGCATAGTGCGAACCATTACCATATTTATCCTGGAATTGAGGAAGGAAACTGACCTGATCGAAATTGGTTGACAATGAATAAGCAACTTTTAATTTGCCTTTTCCACCTTTTTTTGTAGTAATTACAATAGCACCATTAATACCAGAAGATCCATACAATGTTGCAGCCTGACCACCTTTTAAAATGGTAACACTTTCAATATCATTTGGGTTGATAATAGACAACACCGTTTGGGTAGTTTGCATACCATCCAATACAACCAATGCTTCGTTATTACCTGTTAAAGAACGGTAACCACGTAATACAACCTTAACCTGTGGATCAACGCTGTTATTAACATTGTAAACGGCTAAACCAGATACTTTACCAGATAATGCTTGTGCCAATTGAGGTGAACGTCCTACATTTACATCCTCATTGGATATTTTAGCATAAGAATACCCGATATCTCTTGATTTTTTACGGATACCCTGGGCAGTTACTACTACTTCTTCCAGTTTATTTTCTTTTGAAAAAAGTGCAATGCTGATTGACGATCCTGCACCTACTTTAGCAGTAGTTAATCCAAAATCAATAGAAGTTACAGTTAGCACATCGCCGGTTTGTGCATTAATCTGAAAATTTCCATTTGCATCTGCTGCTACTGCTGCGCCACTTTTGGCTTTAACGGTTGCTCCCGGAACAGGAGTACCTTTGGAATCAGTTACTTTACCCGATATCAGGCGGGTTTGTGCTGAAACGACTCCAATTGATAGTAATGCTACTACCATTATAGTCATTATTTTTTTCATGTTTAATTGAATTTTGTTTTTTGTCAAAGTGAATAATAAAGATTGCGAATTTAACAATCATTTAATAAAAAGACCTGAAATTGAATAGATTTGCTGCTTTTTTATAATAAAAAGTTAACATTTTGATAATCTCTAATTATCGGAGCATTTAGCCATTTTTTTGCTAAAGATTGAGCCGTTTTTTTGAAGACGAATTATTAAAGAAAAGCTACAAAGGATTGGGGAATTATTTTAACCACTAATTCTGTAAAACTCAATTTTATATTCTTAACTGAAATATATGCGTTCAACTTGCTTTTTAAGTATTGGATTTTGTTGCACACCGGAAAGAATTGGATGAGTGACGTAGAAATTGATAGGCCTGGATGGCAAGCTGGTTGGAAAAAAGTTATTGGGGAGTTGTAAAGCTTCTATACCATTGAAAACATCACAAACTAATATTTCTACTGTGGTGCCTAGTTACTTATAAACATAAAAAGGCCTGCATTTTAGCAGGCCTTAAAAATAAAAAGAGTTTCGCTTACAATTTCTGAAGCACCAATTTCAAATTACCCTGGCTAGAGCCATTGTAGGTAACCAGCATATTTAAAGTGATATACCCCGTACAGGAGAATACATAACCTGCAACATCTCCAGCGCCAGCCCCTTGTGCAGTAGCTGTTCCCGGATAATTGATACCAAAAGTTACTTTTGGAACTTTTGCAGAACCTGTTGCAGGGGCAATATTTACAATCAGCGGGCTTGAGACATCACCATAAGCCGGGTTAGGCCAAACTTTGCTTAAATCAATCTGATTAGGGCCAGGTCCATCAAGCACAGTTACAACATCACCAGGACTCCAATCTGCCCAATCATCCTGAACAACTTTATAGGCACCCCCAACCGGACCAACAAATGGACAAGTTACAAAAGCTTGCCATCTAAAAACAGCATTGTAGTTTGAATTACTCTCCAAAGCACCCAATGTATTGGAAAGATCAAATGTTTTGCCATCTTTAGTTACCACCTGGTTGTAGAAAGTATAAAAATTACCCGGAGTGAGTGATTCTACTGTTACGCCAAGAGCAGTTGCCACCTCCTGACTTGTAGCTGATAAAACAGTACCAGGGCCTGTATATGGAATTGATTTTATCTTCTTCCATGCAGTAGGATTACCATTAGAACCTTTTACTACATATAATACAATCTGATCAATTGCGCCACCACCGCCTTTGTATTGGTCAACCTTGATACTAACCATTGAAGTTGGGGTATTGTAACTAAGATTCACATTTTCGGTAGAGGCAAGGGTAATATAAGACCCTATCCCCAAATTTGCAACATCTGCTAATGGATTCACGTTCTCTGTTTTTTTACAGGAAGCAAGAATGATTATGGAGAATATGCAACAGTATTTAATTACTTTTTTCATAAATAGTTAGTATTTTATTTAATAAAATTATCAGGATTGTTATCCCAGAATACTTTGTTGGCAACATTACCTGGATCCTTTTGAGCTGGCGCATTTATATTTCTATTTACATAAACAGAAGGATAAAATACTGACCGCAGAAAAAATCCGGGATTAGGTGTTGATTTTACAGGTTGCATATTATTAGGGCTACCTGTTCTTCTATAATTATTATATGCTTCAATACCATTACCCCATGCTGCTAAATAATATTCTTTCATAATAATATCTAAACGCTCAGCATCAGAAACAGCAGCATCATAATTTGACAGCACCTTAGCAACATAAGCTTCTATTGCTGCAGGCGAAGGAATATTTGCAGCAGGTACAATTACATTAACTGTTGCTGGAAAGGCTAATACTGTTGAAATTGAACCCCTTATTCCTTTTTCTAACAAAGCCCTTGGTGTACCCGCAACTGTAATATTTAACTTTAAAGCAGCTTCCGCCTCTAAAAAAGATGTATAAAAAGACATCCAAATTGGGTCAATACCTGCACCTTTTCCACCACGGGTATTATTTACTGAAGTTCCCTGGCTGGCATCAAATTCTCCTGCAGCTGGATAAACACCCCAGGTAGTTCTTAAATTACCATCCGGTGGAATACCTGAATTATCTCCATGGTCTCTTCCCCAATAACCTGCACCCACTAAACAAAATGGAATATCAGCAGGATAATGAGCTGGCCGTGGCTCTATTGAACAGGTACAAGTTTCAGAATTAACATCTGCGAAGTTTGTTCTTTGACGATAGAAATAGAACCTTCTTCTTGGGTCTAAGCTTGTTACAGAGCCAGAGCCTGATTTTTCAACACCAATAGCCCACATGAAATAATTTCCAATAAAATCATTGGCACTGTTACTACCTGTGCTGGCATTATTATAATTGGCTGCATAATGAGGATGCCTGCTATCTGGAGCATTATTAACAGTGGAATACTTAAAAACAAAGTTCCCTGAACTTGCATTGATTAAATCATTGGCTGTAATTAAAGCAGTTGCCTTTGCAGTTACATTTGCAGCATCTACTAAACGTGTTTGCATTAAAAATTTCAACTGTAAAGTTTTTGCAGCGGTAGCCCATTTTGCTTTGCTTCCCCCATAAAACAGATCATTAGGTGGTCCGGGTGCTGCGCCAGATTTGCCAAAATTAGCGATGGCACTATCCAGTAATTCAATTACATTCTTATACACTGCTGCCCCGGCATCTGCTTTTGGATTAAGGTTTTCCGATCCACCTAAACCTGCTTCTGCATTTGGAATATCTCCAAAATAATCAACCAGGGTACCCAATATATATGCTTTTAGCACTTGAGCCATACCTGCCTGCATGAACTTTTTTTGTTGCAATGCCAGTGGAAGTAACGTATTGATATTTACAATAGCACCATTATAGGCACTTCCCCAGATACCATCAAATGTTTCCGGAGAATATACATTATTGTAAATGGGACCATACATAATCTGTTGCCGGGTTAATTGTCCGCCAATATCAGATGCAGTAGTGTAAACACCAGTAAAAGATAATTGTGCAGTGTTCAGCAGCAAATCAACGTTCGCCTGAGATGGGTCTACAGAATTTGGATTTATCAATCCCGAATCAAGTTTTTTACAAGCAGCCAGGCTACTTAGTAAAAAAAACAGGATAATTAGTCTATTATATTTCATACTTAAAAAATTTAAAAATTATATTAAAAAGTTATTCTTAAGCTAGCTCCTATACGACGGGACGACGGTCCGGTAAAAAACTCTAACCCTCTACCATTACTAACCCCTAAACCGGAAGTCTCAGGATCAAAATGTACATACTTGGGAAAATTGGGAGCGTAATACCATAGGTTGGTACCAGAAACCGTAAATGATACAGCACCAAACGGTGAATGTTGCAAAAGACTTCTTGGCAAACTATACGATAATGATGCCTCCCTTATACGGATGTTGGTACCATCAAAAATACCAGCCTCATCTGCAGCACCACCTGCTACGGTATTATTAAAGTAGGCCTGTGTAGCACTAATTTGGATATTATTAGGTATAGATTTACCAGTAGCATCTACATTTACTCCTGGTAAAATATAGGGTAAAGCCCTGTCAAATTCTGTATCTCTCGTTACGCCCCGACCTAACAAAACACTGGAAGTAGCTGAATAAAAATCCCCTCCCTTGGTATAATCCATTTGCACCCTGAAACTAAATGATTTGTAACTTAAATTGGAGATACCTGTTAACTTATAGTCAGGAGTAGGATCGCCTAAAATGCTAATTGCATTTGCCGGTAAGTAATCGCCAGTTGCGCTAACAATCCTTTTGCCAGCTGCATCTCTTTGAAATGCTTTACCTTGAATAACACCCAAAGGATGGCCGTTAATCGCAAATGTACCCAAATTGGTAAATCCAGCTGTTCTTACCTGTTTTAAATCATCAGGAATTGCAGACACCAGGCTGGTATTTTTTGTAAATAAACCATCTAGTTTCCATTGCCATTTACTATTTCGTATAATGGCATATCCTAAGGTTAACTCAATTCCCTTGTTCTCCACATTACCGGCATTGATTGTTTGAACATTATAACCAGTAGATGGATCAAGATCTCTTTGTAGTATTTGATTTTTAGTATTTCTCATGTAGAGACTTAAATCCAATGATACCCTGTTATCAAAAAATTTAGCTTCGGTACCAAATTCATATTCTTTAAGTAAAGCTGGCTTTAAATCTTTATTTGGTAACCTGCTTGGAACAAAATTTGTGTTAATTGAAGTACCACCACCATCAATAAAAACTTTGGTTGAAATACCTAATGTTGGTCTTGTACTGTAAACGCCAGGAAATTCTGCACTGGTACCATAGGCTACCCTAAATTTAAGGTAGTTTATAACTTTACTTTCTCTTAATGAAGCAATAGATGAAGTAGGAATGTAAGCCAAATTTACACTTGGGTAAAATATATGGTTATTAGCACTTTCTAGTACTGAAGTCCAGCTTTGTCTTCCACCCACATTTAAAAATAAAGCTTCTTTATATCCAAAACTGGTAAATGCAAACGCACCAACAGATTGTCTTTCTGATTTATATTCTAATTCGCCCCCATCTTCACCCCTTGATTGGTGATCGATAAAATTACCATGTGTAAGCAAACCAAATACCAGTTGTTTTGAACTGGTAATACCTGTTTGTTCAAATTTATCATTTCTAACATTCACCCCAGCTTCAACAGTTAATTTAAGATCAGGATTTAAATCTGTTTGGTAATTGGTGGCAAGTGTTTGATCATAAATAGTATTGCTTAGTGATGATGTTCGGTAAATACCATCAGGTGTGTACGCACCACCTTTATTTTGAGCATACAACTGTTTTTCTGTATAGTTATCGAAACCAACCCTATAAAGAAGGTTTAGCTTTTTTGCAAAATCATACTTTAGTTGCAGGTTGCCAAACACCCTGCTTACATCATCTCCTGTAAAGGAGTTTTCAACTGTCCAGCGAGGATTTTGTATACCATTGTTTCCACGATAATAAACATGCGATTGATCTAATGGGTTTTTATACGGCAAGCCCATCAAATCTACAGAAGTAGGGGTATATAAAACATCTCCAAATGCAGAAGCATTGCTAGCAGAGCTACCAAAACTTGTACTAGTAGGAGGAGATTTTACTTGTGTAGATACATAGTTAGCTGTTCCGGTTAAAGTGAAGTTATTTGCAAGTTTTGCACTTCCACCTACACCGAAGGACAATTTTTTAAGTTCATTACCAATTAAAAAACCAATATCATCCAGGTAACTAAAGTTACCGCTAAAACTACTGTTAGCACCAGATCCACTGATGTTAACAGAGGTATTACTTACTGTGCCATTCCTAAAAAAGTTCTTTACACTATTTTTATATTGCTTGTACTCATATTTAGCACCAATGTATTCAGGGAAAGCTGCATTAAGGGAAGCCCTGCCATATGGGTGATTTACCAATACAGGCGGATCGCTGAAAGCCCCACCCCAGTTACTAAAAAATGTTACGCCGTTACTCAAATCGAATCCACCACCATATTTAGTGTTATATTCAGGTAAATTAGCAACTGTATTTGAGAAGTAAGATTGAGATACAGTTATTTCAGATTTTTTATTGGCTTTTGCACCACCACCATTTTTAGTGGTAATTAATATTACCCCATTTCTTCCTAACTCACCATAAATTGTAGTGGCGCTAAGACCTTTTAAAACGCTAACATTTTCAATATTATTTGGATCCAAATCTAAAAACCGGCTGGAAGTTTGGTTTCCGTAAGTAAAGCCTGTATTGGCATTGGTGCCTCCATCAAAAGGAACACCATCCACAATAAACAATGGAGTGGAACTACCAGTAATAGTGTTTACAGCCCTTACTGTAATATTAGTGCCGCTACCAGAAATCCCACTGGAATTTAATATATTAACACCCGCAGCTTTTCCTTGTAAAACCCTTGCGATATCACCTTCTGGTCTTAACTCTAAATCTTTTTTTTGCACTACAGAAACAGAATATCCCAACGCTTTTTTCTCTCTCTTAACGCCAAAAGCTGTTACAACAACTTCATTAAGTGCCTTCAAATCCTGGTTAAGGTTAATGTTAGCCAATGCACCTGCATTTGAAACTTTTATATCCTGCGAGGCAAATCCCACGAGGCTGATTTCAAGTACACCTTCTTTTTTAGGTAAATCAAGAAAAAAGGACCCATCGGCACCTGAACTGGTACCTTGTGATGACCCTTTTAATTTTATTGAGGCGCCTGAAAGAGGGGAACCATCTTTTGAATCCATCACTTTACCCTTGATGGTTACCTGGGCAAAAACGGCTACTGTGCTGCAAAGGAGCACAGAAAGAATTACTGCAATTTTTCTCATAAATGTTGTTTGGTTATCAATATTAAACTTGAAAGTAGTCATTTAACATACCATTCACAAAAAAAGACAAGAAAATATTATTATTTGCTGCATAAATAAGCAAAAATTCTTACCGCTTATATAAAAATGGATATATGTAAATACGAGTAATAGGAAAAATTATTAAAATTCAATTGCATTCAACAGGTAAAAACATCATCAGCAATATCTGAAAAATAATCATTAAGCTTTGTCTTCTCATTAACCACTCTGGCAAACCAAAATACCAATTTATGGCTTACATTTAAATCGTTTATATAACCTAAGCCCAGTGAAGTATATTTTATATCAGTTGTATTTAATATCTGGTTGGGTATACCAATATTTCGTCAGTTAATTTGATATTGGGAGCATAGAAGGCCAATTTTATATCTATTTGGTAATGTGTATTAAAAATATTGCTGAATACATAAAAGTAAGTACCCTTAAACTCCATTATTTGATAACTTTCTTTCCCAACCAATAAAAAAGGCGGTGTTTCAGAATTAGCTAATGAAGCAGTTTTAGTACCAAAAATGTATTCAGCCCTCAATTCGATAATGGCAGCTGCGGTTTTAATTTTTAATTGTGCATCATCTCTATAATATTATCGTGGCAAAATTGTTTCAATATTATTGGAGGAGATATCTACTACAAAGGTTCACAAGAAATTGGTTGTTTCAGTCTGATACCGGAATTTATTGTTTTGCACAAGCCCCCCATTTAACCAGGAAACAGCAGCACTAAAGGTTATTTTATTATTAATTGGATAGACTTTAGGGCAACCCTAGAAATAAAATATTTGTGACTATCATAGTCTCCTGGACATGTAAGTACCTGGCCATTAAATAAGCCATGTTAACTTTTAAATATTTACACATATTCGCTTTATTCTGTTAGCAAATGATAACAT
>JAYTTM010000041.1:0-2809 GCA_043745055.1 Chitinophagaceae bacterium
TTCCATCGCTGCTTTTGGCACCACGATACATTCCTTGGCTGTTGAATAGCAGGGCCATATTACCAGCTGCATCTACACCAACCATCCCGCCTTCGCCTCCAATTTTTACCAGTTTATTGTTTACAACTTCATTCATCGCAGCATGCAGACTAAGGCCTTTATATTCCATCAGGCAGCTGACATCATAGGCGGCAACAGCTTTTATAAACAGTTCCCCATGACCGGTGCAGCTAATAGCGCATGTTCTGTTGTTGGCATACGTGCCGGCACCTATTATCGGCGTATCGCCAATTCTTCCATACTTTTTGTTTGTCATGCCGCCGGTGCTGGTGGCAGCTGCTATATTTCCCTCCAGGTCGCAGGCGGCAGCACCCACAGTTCCAAATTTTTTATCTTTTATTGCTGTTATTTCCGATTCTTTGCTATGATCTAGTGCATACGTATCACTATTCCGTATTTGTATCCACTGATCGTATCGGAATTGGGAAAAGAAATAATCATCCGGCACTGTTGAAAATCCTTGCCTAAGTGCAAAATCGTATGCACCATTTCCGCTTAAAAAAACGTGGTCGCTATTGCGCATTACTACAGTAGCCAGGGCAATCGGGTTACGGATGTTACTTATGCCTGTTACTGCACCTGCGGATAGATCCTTTCCACTCATAATTGCCGCATCCATTTCATGTGTGCCATCTTTTGTAAACACAGCACCACATCCTGCATTGAACAGAATATTATCTTCCAATATTTCAACCGTTAACTTAACCGCATCTGTTGCGGAACCGCCTCTTTCTAATAAAGCAAAACCTGCCGACAGCGCTGATTGCAGCCCTTGCAGGTAGGCCTGTTCCAATTCCGGAGTAATATCTTCTTTTAATATAGTACCAGCCCCGCCATGTATGGCCAGTGATATTTTCTGCATGGATAATTCCTTTATTTTGAGTGCCGAAATTAGCCATTAATGGTAATATTAACGGCAGGAATTTATTATGGATTGACTGATGCAGTTTAGTTTACATACCGACATTTTAATGACTATCCTTAATTAGGAGCTAAGAAGCGTAGCCTCGGTTGATATTGTAACAACGGGTTTTAACCCGTTGATGACGTATCAAATAATCTAATAAGAAACGTAGGTTCGGCCCCTATAAAAATGAGGAGAGAGTGAGTTAGAAACATACAGGTATATTTAAGATATAACAATATGAGCCGTGCCTACAACTCACAGATAGCTGGTTTCTTAAAGCACAACGGATTAAAACCCGTTGTTACAAAACAGAAACGGGCCAACGCCTCCACAGTTTTTTTAATGAAATGCTCCTAATTGCGGATATTAATTTACATCTTTTAATATTTTATAAAATAATCTCATTAGCCCCCAAATCTTCTATGTTAAAAACCTGTGGATAACCCATGTGTGCTGTGTAAATGTTCAAATTCACTTCTAAACCCATTCCTTTATATTTACCGACCGAATAAATCATTTATAAATGTGGGCGGTTAACCTATTGAACATAGGAGGTAAAATGGTCATTTTAAACGTGTCAACAGCGAAAATAAATGGTCGTTTTCACGTAGGTTTGCCGCCTACTTAAATTTAGATAAAGTGCGATTAAAGAGTTTAGAAATCAAAGGATTTAAAAGTTTTGCAGATAAAACCGTACTGCAGTTTGACGAAGGTATTACTGGCGTGATTGGCCCCAATGGTTGCGGTAAAAGCAATATTATTGACAGTATCCGTTGGGTAATTGGCGAACATAAAATCAGCAATCTCCGTAGTGAAAACCTGGAGAGCCTGGTATTTAATGGCTCTAAAAGCCGCTCTGCATCTGGACTTGCTGAGGTGAGCCTTACTTTTGAAAATACCAAAAATCTGTTGCCCACCGAGTTCAACATGGTAACCGTTACCCGTAAATATTATAAGAACGGGGAAAGCGAATACCGCCTAAATGATGTGGCCTGTCGCCTCAAAGACATTCACAACCTGTTTATGGATACCGGTATCAGTACCGACAGTTATGCCATTATAGAGCTGGGCATGGTTGATGATATTATTAAAGACAAGGAAAATAGCCGCCGAAAAATGCTGGAACAGGCTGCCGGTATCACCATCTACAAAACCCGTAAAAAAGAAGCTAAGCTAAAGCTGGATGCTACCGACCAGGATCTTGCCCGTATTGAAGATTTGTTGTTTGAAATCAACAACCAGTTAAAAGCGCTGGAAAGCCAGGCAAAAAAAGCAGAGAAATATTACGAGATAAAAAAAGATTATAAAGAGATAAGTATTGAGCTGGCAAAAGCCGCACTGGAAGGTTTTAATATTACTTACAAAGATCTGAATGAGCAGATGCACAGCGAAACCGATAGGCGCATTGAGCTGGAAGCAGCTATCGGAACTGAGGAAGCTGTAATTGAAAAAGAGAAAGTTCATTTTATAGAAAAGGAAAAAGAATTGCAGGAAATGCAGCATGCATTTAATGAGCTGCACAATACTGTTCGCAGCAAAGAGAGTGAGAAAAGCCTTAGTGCACAGCGTCTTCAGCATTTAAAAGAAAGAGAAACAAGTTTGCAGGAATTTTTAAACAAAGCTGAAGGACAACTAAAAGGCATTGAGGATAGCATGCAGTTTACACAGCAGCAGATAAAAGATGAGGAAGTAAAATTAAGTGAACTGAAAGCACAATTAGATTCTTTAAAAATTGGAGTTGAAGAAAAAAGAAAAGTTTTTGATGAGAAAAGATCGGCTGTTGATGAATTAAGAAGAGGACACCAAACCATTCAGCGTAGCCAGTTTGAGGCAGAGAAAAAA
>JAYTTM010000042.1:0-10385 GCA_043745055.1 Chitinophagaceae bacterium
GTTGATTTTTAATCGCTATGGACAAACGGTTTTTGAAAAACAAAACGTACCACTAAATGATGCCTCTCAAGGTTGGGATGGCACAAACAAAGGCGTGCCCGCTGGTGAAACAGCTGCCTATGTTTATGTGCTGGAAGTAATTTGTAAAGACGGGCAGGAGTTTAGCTATAAGGGGACTGTGATGCTGGTGAGATAAGCATCAAAAACTTTGCTGATTTTCATTGCATCTCTGATTGTTTTGTACAGTTTATCATCAGCTGCTGCTTTATTTTATGTAGCTTGAGCCAATATGAAAAACATTACTTTTTTCGCCTTGTTCTTTCTGAACACTGCCTGTTTTGCAGGTGATGTGGTACCACATACCGGGGTGGTTGGTGAAGGCGCTCAGCCCCAGTTGAGCATGGGTTCCAAAGGTATTATAAGGCTTGTTTTTGGTAGGGCCGATAGCATATTTTGTGCTGCTTCCAATATTTCAGGAACATCTTTTTCTAAACCTGTTTTCGTGGGGCATGTAGCAGGTATGCACCTTGGTAATACAAGAGGGCCACAGATAGCAAGCTCAGCAGATTACTCAATGATCAGTGCAATGGATCAAACCGGCAACATACATTGCTACCGGCTAAAACACACTGAAAACAGGTGGAAGTATAAAGGTTTAATGAATGACCTGCCTGGTAAAGCTCCTGAAGGTTTGATGAGCCTGGCTGCAGATAATCAAAATAATTTTTATGCTGTTTGGCTTGATATACGGCAGGGAAAACATAATAACATTTGTTTTTCGTCATTGAAAGCGGGGGCTGGTGGATGGGGAAAAAGCAAGCTAATTTATACATCTCCCGATGGGCATGTTTGCGAATGTTGTAAACCCTCCATTACTGTTAGCGGAAATAAGGTTGCCGTGATGTTTCGTAACTGGCTCAATGGTTCCAGGGATTTGTATGTGCAGGTTTCTGATAATGGAGGTAAGCGTTTCGGTAATGCGAAAAAACTGGGCAGCGAAACCTGGAAATTAAATGGTTGCCCTATGGATGGTGGCAGCATCCGGATAGACAAACAAAATGCCATTCATACAACCTGGCAAAGGGCCGGTAAAGTATATTACTGTGTTCCCGGAATCAAAGAAAAAGAACTTGCAACCGGAAGGGCATGTAGTATGCCGGTGAATCAGTCTTACTATAAAAATTTGATTGTTTCCCTTCAACATGAAGGAAATATAAAATTGATTAATGTGGAAACAGCAAAGGTAGAGCTTATTGGTAAAGGTACTTTTCTGCAAACAATGATACTACCAGGCAAAAAGATTTTGTGTGTTTGGGAACAGGATAATATGATACATACTGCAGTGGTTGTAGCACCATAATCCTTTACTGGTTGGGGTTCAAAACACGATTACCACATTTTTGAAACTGGGTTTAATAATACCCCCGGGTGAGGGAGGAAGTTATAAAAGACCTTCGATTGTTTTAAAATTGAATCAGTTTGAAATTTATGAATCCATTAAATTTGTAAAAATTAATTTATGGGATTAGTATATGCAGATATCACATTAATAAATGGCGGGGATATTGAAATGGCGAAGCGGCATATTATTGGGGAAGAAGAAATAAAGCAAATGACGGTAAAAATGATGGTGGATAGCGGAGCTTATATGATGGCTATAAATGAAACCATACAAGAGCAACTAGACCTATCATTTATTGAAAAGCGAAAAGCTGTGCTGGCAGATGGAAGTGTAAAGGAGTATGACGTTGTAGGCCCTATTCATGTTAAATTTGAAAACCGTACAGCAATATGCAGTGCCATGGTTTTACAAGGCGACAGTGAACCATTGCTGGGTGCAATACCAATGGAGGAGATGGACGTATTAATACACCCCAGACGGCAGGAGTTAATTGTTAATCCGGAACATCCTTATTATGCACAATTGAGTTTGAAGTGAGTGCGACCAGTAGTGTGGAAATTGAAGTTGTTGCGTTTTTGGAAAGAAGTGTTACTTTCCAGTAAATAGTATCCAGGCTTTGTTCATTGCTGATGGAGAGTCGTTGCTGTAAATGAGATATTCTTTACACATGCTCGAGTGATAAGCCCACTTTGCAGTGAAGTGGAAGTAACACTTGCCGCACCCGGATCTTGATAAAAAGATAGGTACGTTCGGAACTATAGCCAAACAATGTTACTTACATTCACAGTCCCAATCCATTTAACAAAAATTTATTTACCCCACTTGTTGTTCATATCAAAAAATAATACAACATTTATATAACGAAATACAAACAGTACAACCGCCCTGGTTTTACTGAACAAACCAACTCAACAAAAAATTATATGGAAGCTGATGCTGCCAACCGTCCTGAAAAGTTTTCTACAACTTTTTACAGGCTATTACTGTGCTTTGCAGTAACAGCCATTTTTTTCTCCTGTAAAAAAACTGATAAATGGATTGAAGTAGATCCAGCATTCAGTCAATACATTGATGCCTATACTACGGGCATTGTTTCTAAAACATCTGCTGTTCGTATACAGCTTTCAGGTACTGCCAATACAACGCACACAATAGGGGAGGAAGTAAAAGAAAACCTGTTTAGTTTTTCACCATCGGTAAATGGTAAGGCAATTTGGGTGGATGCTTCCACCATAGAATTTAAACCTACAGAATGGTTAAAACCAGACCAGCTCTACGAAGTTAATTTTAGCCTGGGCAAAGTAACAAAAACACTTCCCAAATTCAGGGAATTAAAATTTAACCTGAAAACAGTAAGGCCTTCATTTACTGTAAATGATTATGGCTTACGCAGCACCGGTACAAAAAATAAAATGATGCTCACCGGCATTCTGGAAACTGCCGATATTGAACAGGGAAAATCAGCTGAACAATTACTGGTTGCTTCTCAAAATAACAAGTCGTTAGCTATTAAATGGCAGCACAACGATGCTGCAAAAATGCATACGTATATTATTGAGGGTATTGAAAGATTGAGCAGTAGCAGCAATGTAACTATTACATGGAACGGGAAGCCACTCAACATGACCGTGAGTGGCGAGAAGTTAGTTGCAGTGCCCGCTGCAGGCGAATTCATTGTATTGGATGTAATGGCTATGAATGAAGCCCAGCAATACGCATCGGTGCAATTTAGCGACCCCATTGCTATAGGTCAGGATCTTACGGGATTAATTTCCATCAGCAATCAATCTGATATTTCTTATACCATTAATGGCAGTGAGATAAAGGTTTTTTCCAATGGAAAATTGGATGGTAACTACACTGTAAATATCAACAGCGGTATAAAAAATACCTGGGGCAATATATTGGATAAAGGCTTTACTGCCAATGTGAATTTTGAGAACAAAATGCCTTCAGTAAAAATTCAGGGTAAAGGAAATATCCTGCCCAACAGTGGCAGATTAGTACTGCCTTTTGAAGCCGTGAACCTGAATGCGGTGGATATTAGTATCATCAAAATTTATGAAAATAACGTTCCCCGGTTTTTGCAGGACAATTCGATGGATGGCAATAATTACCTGCGTAAAGTAGCAAAGCCGGTGGTACAAAAAACGCTTCGGCTGGATGATGATAAAACATTGGATCTCCATAAACGACAGCACTTTTCGTTGGACATAGATAAATTTTTAAAGACAGAGCAGGGGGCTATTTACAGAGTAACCATTGGCTTTAGGCCAGCATATTCTTTATATAGCGTTGCAGATACCAGCCAGAAAAAAAGTTCCTTAGAAAACGAAGAAAATGTTTCTGAATATGATGGAGATGAGTCTGCCAATGGTGTTGATGAAGATGATGCATTCTGGAACAGGTATGATACTTATTATCCTTACGGTTATAATTGGGAAAGACGGGATGACCCCAGCAGTAAATCCTATTACAACAAAGATCGTTGGGCTACCCGTAATATTTTAGCCAGTAATATTGGGCTTACTGCCAAGCGTGGAAATGATAACCAGCTGATAGTTGCAGTTAGTAATATTTTAAGTACAGAACCTATGGCGGGTGTGGCGCTGGAAGTGATGGATTACCAGCAAACTCTTATCAGTAAAGGAAATAGCGGTAGTGATGGTTTTGCGGAGATTGAAATTAAACGCAAGCCCTATTTGCTGATAGCAAAAAAAGGAAATGAGCGAGGGTACTTAAAACTGGATGATGGCAGTTCGCTTGCCTTAAGTCGTTTTGATGTAAGCGGCGAAGAAGTAAAGAACGGTATAAAGGGATTTATTTTTGGAGAAAGAGGTGTGTGGAGGCCAGGCGATACGATGTTTATTAATTGTATCATCGAAGACAAAGAAGGTAAACTACCTGCGGACCATCCGGTGGAATTTAATTTATACACACCGCAGGGACAACTCTACAGTCATATTGTGCAAAGCAATGCTGAGGATGGTTTTTATCTGTTTAAAACCAATACAGACGCTGCGTCTCCAACAGGCAACTGGCTGGCAAAAATAAAATGCGGTGGTGCTGTTTTTGAAAAACGCATCAGGGTAGAAACAGTAATGCCCAACCGCCTTAAAATAAATGTAGATTTTGGTAAAGATGTGTTGCTGGGTTTTGGCGGTACAAGCTCCGGCAACATTAATGCAAAGTGGCTGTTTGGTGCGGTGGGCAAAAATTTAAAAGCAAAAATTGATGCTTCGTTGTTTGCAAAAAAAACAATCTTCTCCAAATTTGCAGGTTACTCATTTGATAACCCCACGGCTAATTACAGCACGCAACTCAAAACCATTTACGATGGCACCTTGGATGCAGAAGGCAATGCAGTACTAAAGCCAAATTTTGAAACACCAGAAGCAGCACCGGGCATGCTTACTGCAAACTTATTGGTAAAAGTTTTTGAACCGGGCGGCAGTTTTAGTATAGATAATATGAGTATGCCTTTTAGTCCGTATGGAAGCTATGCCGGATTAAAACTTCCGGAAGGAGAGAAACCCTTTGATTATTTATTAGCCGGAAAAACGCACACGGCCCAGCTGGCAAATGTAGATGGAAGAGGTAATGTTGTAAATGGAATTACAGCAGTTGAGGTTCAATTTTACCGCATTCAATGGCGATGGTGGTGGGATGATAATGGCGATAATCTTAGCAACTTTACCCAGAACGAATACAATAAATTATTAAAAAAAGAATTGGTACAATTATCTAACGGCAAGGGCCAATGGCAGTTTACTACTTCGGCCAATGAATGGGGCCGTTACCTGATTTTAGTAAAAGATTTAAAGAGTAGTCATACCACAGGATCTACCTTTTACATTGATGAACCAGGCTGGCAAAGCAGGAGTGGCAACGATGATCAGACTGCCGCAACAATGTTATCCTTTAGTAGTAACAAAGAAAAATACAATGTAGGTGAGGATGTTGTTTTAAATATACCTAGCAGTAAAGATGGAAAAGTGCTGGTGAGTTTAGAAAACGGCACTAAAGTGATGAAAACATTTTGGCAACCAACTACGCAGGGGCAAACGATAGTGAAATTCAAGGCGGAATCCAGCATGGCGCCCAATATTTATGCAACGGTAAGTTTGTTGCAGCCGCATGCACAAACTGTAAATGATCTTCCTATAAGATTGTATGGCAGCATCCCCATTTTTGTAGAGGATAAGAACACAAGGATGCAACCCGTTTTAAATATCGCCAGCACTATAAAGCCCGAGCAAGCAGTGAGTTTTACGGTAAGTGAACAACAAGGAAAAGAAATGACTTACAGTGTTGCTATTGTAGATGAAGGCTTGCTGGATTTAACAAGATTTAAAACACCCGATCCACACAGTGCTTTTTATGCAAGGGAAGCATTGGGTGTAAAAAGTTTTGATTTGTTTGATTATGTTATTGGTGCCTGGAGCGGTGGACTGGAAAGGATTTTAACCATTGGCGGCGATGCAGATGGAGGTACTGTAAAACAAAAAACAGCTAATCGCTTTAAAGCGGTAGTAAAATACCTGGGGCCATTTCATTTAAACGCAGGACAAACACAAAAACAAACATTTACCCTGCCAGCTTACATTGGTTCGGTAAGAGCCATGGTGGTGGCTGCTCACAAAGGCAGTTATGGTTTTGCAGAAAAAACAGTGGCTGTAAAAAAGCCATTGATGCTATTGGCAACAATGCCCCGTGTGCTTGGTCCGGGAGAAACGATTAAACTACCGGTTACCATTTTTGCCATGGAGACTGCTATTAAAAATGTTAATCTCAGTTTGCAAGCCAACAGTTTGCTGGAAGTGGTGGGCAACGCCACACAAACAATCAGCTTTGCCCAAATAGGTGAGCAGATGGCTTATTTTGACGTTCGTGTAAAATCGAATACTGGTATTGGTAAAGTAAAAATATTGGCCAATAGCGGAAGTGAAAAGGCCAGCTTTGAACTAGAGCTGGACATTCGCAATCCCAACCCGCCGGTAACCAGTGTAACTGATATTACACTGGCAGCAGGCCAGCAATGGAAAGCAATTGCATCACCTATTGGCGCTGCTGCAACCAGTACTGCTGTTGTGGAAATTTCTAGTGTACCCGCCATGAATTTGCAAAAGCGACTGAGTTATTTAATTGACTATCCGCATGGCTGTATTGAGCAAACCACGTCGGCTGTTTTTCCTCAACTGGTACTGAATCAGCTGACCGATCTGGATGATTATAAAAAAGCGCAGATAGATAAAAATGTAAAAGCGGGCATTGCAAAAATTCAAAATTTTCAACGGCCGGATGGTGGCTTTGGTTATTGGCCGGGTGCCAGCGAAAGCGACGAATGGGCAACCAGCTATGCCGGTCACTTTTTACTGGAGGCACAAGCCAATGGTTATTTTGTAAGTGACAACTTATTGCAGCAATGGAAAAATTATCAGCGGGGCAAAGCCAATAGGTGGGTAGTAAATAGCAGCAATTTTTATGGTGCAGATTTATCGCAGGCTTATCGCTTGTACACGTTGGCTTTAGCAAAAGCACCCGAGCAAGGCGCCATGAACCGATTAAAAGAGTTTACCTATTTATCACCCGAAGCCAAGTGGCGGCTGGCAGCGGCTTACAAGTTAGCCGGTCAGGATAATACGGCAATCGGATTGATCAGCGGTCTGCCAACAAGCTTTGCCATAAGAGCTAACCCCGGCTTTACCTATGGCTCGGATTTAAGAGATGAAGCGATGGTGCTGGAAACGCTCACCTTGCTTGGCAGGCGAAGCCAGGCAGCGCAGTTGTTGCCAGCCATAGCCGGTAAACTATCGCAGGATAATTGGTACAGCACACAAACAACTGCTTATGCATTAATGGCCATCGCAAAGTATTGTGGTAAAAATCCATCGGGAGCAAAAATAACAGCCAAGGCAATTATTGATGGAAAATCTACCGACATTAACTCTGCCAGTTACATCAGGCAATTGCCGGTAAATGTACAAAAGGGCAACAGTAATATCGTTATTACCAATAATGGCAGCAATGTGTTGTACGTAAGGCTTATCACACAAGGCCAGCCATTGACTGGTGATAGTTTAAAAGTAAATAACAATCCTGCTGTATTAAAAATGAGTGTTAGTTATATTTCACAAGATGGGAAAACTATTGATGTTTCCAGTCTTACCCAGGGCAGTGATTTTATTGCAAAAGTTGTGCTTGCAAATACAGGTAAAAGGGGCACGTATGCTCAAATGGCTTTGAGCCAGATTTTCCCAAGCGGCTGGGAAATTTTAAATGCCCGGATGATGGATGGAGAGGGTGCATTTAAATCTTCCAACTCCACGTACCAGGATATCCGGGACGATAGAATTTATACTTATTTTAATATAGCACAAAATGAAACACTCACCTTTTATGTGCAGTTAAATGCATCCTATTTAGGCAGGTATTTTTTACCAGGCACTTTTGCAGAAGCTATGTACGATAATGGTATTACAGCCGGGGTAAATGGCAAATGGGTGAAAGTAGTAAATCCTTAAACTGTAGAAATAATAAGTTACAAAAAATATAAAAGCCCTTTGTTTTAGTTGTATTAACTAATAACAAAGGGCTTAGTTTTTTTAATTGTGCTTTAATCTTCAGCTATCAGTTAATACTATAGCTCAAATGTCCATTTTAAAAATGTTGCAATCTTCATCATTGCTTCCTGAAATGGGTTTGTTTGTGCAATACTTGCGGTGCTCGCTTTCATAAGAGGGGGTTTAGATTAAAAAAATTGGGTACGTTGGTGATCAAGCCGACCACTAACAATTGCATAAAACGGATAATTAAACCCTTTTATTGTGACAAGGAGAAAACAATTTTGTAATTTTTTTCTCATGCTGTTTTTTAATAAGTAAAAAGTAAATTTTAGGAGTAATCAATGCTTTAATTGCTTAGATTAAATATATTGCTGGAATTATTAGGTTCCATATATTTTTGATTGCATTAAAACAAGGTATATTTCGTACAAGATAGCAGGTGAATTATACCTCTAGAAGCCCTTGGTAAAAAGCTTTTCTGTACCAGTAAAAATTGATAACATTGTGTATGTATATTATGTTTAAAATGCATTTCTCAAATAAAATACCAAAGTCCAGTTTTATTTTGCTGCTTATTTCCTCGTCTTTTTTTTCTCCAGCATATGCACAAGAACCAACTAATGTATTTAATCAAAAACGATTTAATACAGTTGTGATAACTGAGTCGATAATAACAACTGCGGGCATGATAGGATTACACTATTTATGGTATAAAAAGTTTCCTAAAAGCAGGTTCCATTTGTTTAACGACAATGCAGAATGGCTGCATATGGACAAGATAGGTCATGCCACATCTGCTTATAACATAAGTGCAATACAATACGATATGATGCGGTGGAGTGGTGTAAATAATACCAAGGCAACATGGATTGGCGGCCTTACAGCACTAGGGCTTCAAACTATAATAGAAATATTTGATGGATTTTCTCAAAAATGGGGTTTTTCAAAAGGCGACATGCTGGCAAATATTCTCGGAAGTTCACTTTTTATGGGGCAACAATTTGCGTGGGGCGAACAGAGAATACGGATGAAATTTTCTTTTCATAAAACGATTTATTCAAAATATAGTCCGGCAGAACTGGGAGCTAATAAATGGCAAAGCTGGTTGAAAGACTACAATGGCCAAACCTATTGGCTATCCATCAATCCATCTACATTTATGAAAAGCAATACTGATTTTCCAAAATGGCTCAATATGTCCTTTGGCTACAGTGCTGATGGTATGATTGGAGCCAGAACCAACCCGTTAATCATTAATGGAAAACCTATTCCGGAATTTAAGCGTAGCTCCAAATATTTATTTACTGTAGATGCAGATTTTAAACGAATCGGCAACAATCAAATGAATGCACAGCCTTTACTTTCTATACCTAATATTTTAAAAGTTCCGGCACCTGCAATTGAATTTAAAAAAGATACAACTGCTAAATTTTGTTGGCTATATTTTTAGACTAACATCTAACGATTATTACAGAAGGTTGAAAACTTATTTTCTACACACTGCTACAAACATTGAATCAGCATTTCTTTCATATCCATACAAATATTGTGATTGCAATACCTGCATATTAAATTGAGATTTGATATAGTTTACAATACCATCATTTTCTTTTTCAAATACCGAGCAGGTGATATAAAAAAGTAAACCACCCGGTTTTAAATACGATAAAATATTTTGAACTATTTTTTTTTGTTTATTGCTGTAAACGTCAATGGAAGATTCTTTAAAGAAATGTAGTTGCTCTGGTGTTCGGCTCCATGTTCCGCTGCCGGTGCAAGGTGCATCGCAAATGATGATGTCGTAACTGGTAGCTTTTGAAACTACCACATCATTTGTAATATCAGTTGTAAAAAATTGATATTTATTAATACCAGCTCGCTTAAACCGTTGATGCAGATTTGATAAAATGGATGGTCTGATGTCAGAAACGGTGAGGTCGCAATTGCCATTCAATAAATCGTATAGCAAAATCGATTTACCACCGCTGGCAGCACAGCAATCCCACACAGCGGGGAGCCTGGGGCCTTTCAGTTGCGAAATTTCAGGTTTTGCTAAATCGGTCTTTAAAAAATCCAACACTTTTTGAGAATTATAATCCTGTATAACCACTTCTTTGTCGGGTAATAGAAAAGTTTCGATATTGGTGCCGGATGGTAGTTGCACACAATTATTATTCAACAAAGAAAATGGAAGTAGCGATTGTTCAATTTTTTTGATAGTCTTCTCCTGCAACGCAGGGCGCAACCTTACAAATAATTGTGGTTGGGCAATAAATGATAAACAAAACTTTTCAAAATTTATTAAAGAACTCAAAGCTGCTTTAAAGGGAAAGATGTCTGTCACCTGCATTTTCTTATGGACAAGTTTCATTTTTTCAGCAATTGGCAAACTTATTAAAACATTCCAATCTGGTTTT
>JAYTTM010000043.1:0-2798 GCA_043745055.1 Chitinophagaceae bacterium
TTTAAAATACCCACTTCATCCGCTCCGTATTCAAGGCCGGTATTGCTGAATTTAATTTTATCACCTTTTTTCAGGGTGCCGTTAAATATTCTGTAATACACAATAATACCCCGGAAAGAATTAAACACACTATCAAAAATCAACGCCTGCAACGGCGCAGTAACATCCCCTTTTGGCGCCGGAATGCGATCTATAATTGCCTGCAGAATTTCTTCAATACCAATACCGCTTTTTCCGCTAGCCAGTAAAATTTCATCGGGTTTGCAGCCAATCAATTCCACTATCTGGTCGGTAACTTCCGGTATCATGGCGCCTTCCATATCAATCTTATTAATAACCGGAATAATCTCCAGGTTATTATCAATGGCGAGGTATAAGTTGCTGATGGTTTGTGCCTGTATGCCCTGGCTGGCATCTACCAGCAGCAACGCACCTTCACAGGCTGCCAATGCACGACTAACTTCATAGCTAAAATCCACATGACCGGGTGTGTCAATCAGGTTCAATACATACTCAGTGCCGTTTAGTTGGTAATTTATTTGTATGGCGTGGCTCTTAATGGTGATGCCTTTTTCCCTTTCAAGATCCATATTGTCCAGTACCTGCGCCTGCATATCCCGTTCGCCGATGGTATGGGTAAATTCCAGTAAACGGTCTGCCAGCGTGCTTTTGCCGTGGTCGATGTGTGCAATGATGCAAAAATTTCTGATGTTCTTCATTCCCTTGTTCGTCTGTTTTTAAGGCGGCAAAGATAGCCGCTTTTAGTTGATTAGTTGTTTTGTTGAACGTTGAATAGTATGGGGTTATAATCGTACAAATTTGAAGGCAATAATAAGGGGCTATCAGCATCAATACCTTCATCAACCTTGGTTCCGGCTATCCGTTCCAAGGCCGGCACAGGGCTATGCTGCAAAGCCTCACCGGGCTTTCCACTGCTATCCGGCATCCTTTGGGCAGATAATCTTTTCTCAACATTTTGAAAGGAAAAGTTTAGTTATTGGGTATTGGAGTTTGTTTTTCTGTTGTGCTTTTTAAATGGTGATTGAGAATTCAATACTTTAAAAAAATAGTTATAGGTTTCAGAATATTAATTAAAGTTTGGACAAAAGATTTAACCAGTAAATATAAAACACTCAATGACGCTGAAATATTTCATATAACAGTTTGACAGAGACAATTCAATTGTATTGTTGGAGGGTAAACGGTAAGTTAGAACATCGGCTGAAAATCCTTATCAACATTGGTTTTTGCAGATGCAATCGTTTTAGATTTTATTTTCCGTTTAAAGGCGAGTCTCTGCCTTGATTTGTGCGTAAACCTTGCAGAAATTTTCGGGATTTATTCTTACCGTGGCAGCTACACCCTCCCGCCAAGGTCGGTGTCTTCTCTGGCCTGCATTTATGATAATGCTGTAACTTAAAAAGGTTGAAAAAAACTCCACCGGCAAAGGTTTCAGTACGGTGTTGCCTTTTTACTGAACATTAACTGCAATAATAAACATCAGCCTTTTACTTCATCGTACAAATGCCGGATAAGCCCATCTGCCAAACCAATTTTAGGAACAAAAATTTCCAAAGCACCGGCCCAGCGCATTACATTGATGTAAATGAGTAATGCCGGAACAATTACATCTGCCCTGTCTTCCCTTAAACTGTATTTGATGATTCGTTCTGCAAGTGCAACACTGCCTAGTTCTTTGTAATAGTCTCTCAGTAACTCAAGGGAAAGTGGCTTGCCATCTTTTTTCTTACTCATAGAAAACACCTTGTTGATATTACCACCGCTGCCAATTGCCACCACTTCCTGGTGGCCTTTTGTAAAGGCACGGATGGTTTCCTTCATGGTGTCCCACTCAGCATCTGTTACCATATTTTTCAACAGCCTGATGGTGCCAATGTTGAACGATTTTTTATAGATGAGAATGCCGTTGCTGAAAAAAGATAATTCTGTGCTGCCACCACCCACATCAATGTAGAGGTAGCTATGGTCCTTATCCATTTTTTCGGCAACATGGTTTTCATATATCAGGCCGGCTTCAAAATCGCCGGTAATTACTTCTATCCCAATCCCTGTTTCTAATTTTACTTTACGAATAATATCCTGGCTGTTGGTAGCATCCCGCATGGCGCTGGTGGCGCAGGCAATTATGTGTTCCACAGCATAGGCATTGCATAAATGCTTAAAACTCTTCATGGTTTGCAGCATCATACCCATTTTAGGTTTGGATATCATGCCAAGATCAAAGACATCAAAACCCAGTCTCAGCGGAACTCTCACCAAATTTAGCTTGTTAAATGATTCGTTGCCTTTATCATCCTTTACCATCTCTGTAATTAAAAGCCTTGCCGCATTACTGCCAATATCTATTGCTGCTAATATCAAAATGTCCGGGTTAAATGTTGATTGATTGTATCACCTGAATGCATCAAAATTCGTGTAATTAAACAATAAATGATTTTGAAATATTTTGTTGTGGATAATTGGGGTAGAAGTGAGGTGAGTTCAACAATTGTACCTGATGAACAAGAGGATTTTTAAAGCAGCTTTAATAAGAGATTGTTTTGATTGTTTTTAGAACAATTAAAACCCAATCAGTAATACTGATAAATAAATTTCAATGGGCTGTATCAATAGGAGGAGCCTCTTTTTTTATTGCATAATTTAATTGGGTGTATTCTATTTCAATTTGCAATTTCTTATGCAGTAAACTATCTTATTTTAAATCAGGCTGCATCAAAATTTGTATCACCAGTTTAAAGACAAATAATACTCAACATAAAATTGCCTTATTAATTGCG
>JAYTTM010000044.1:0-2796 GCA_043745055.1 Chitinophagaceae bacterium
GTCTTTGTTAATGAGCCAGGTGGGGGTTGTAAAAACTTGTTTGTTTATAAAGTCTGCCGCTTCTTTCTGTGTTTCTTTACTAACAAATTCATAAACATCACCTGCCTGGTTATTCTTTTTTAAGGTTTCATACACACCGCCAAAATTGTAAGTTACATGGCCAATGTATCTTCTAAACTGGCCCACCAATTCTCCGTACATGTCACTTAATGCTGAATAATCTTCATTGGGTTGTTTCGTCCAGGTGATTAAATTGGGCAAAATGCGTTGCAGATTTTTAATACCGTATGAAGATGCTTTCATAGCATTGTCGCCTATACATTCACTTTGGTCTCTTGGATCATCGGGTTGTCCCTGGCGGCCATAATAATAACGCTTATCTGTTGCTTTAGCTTCTATCCATTTGTCTAAAGTGGGCACTTCTTCCTCAGCAGTTTTAGCATCTGGTATCATTTTATATCCCCACTCAATGGCCCATTTATCATATTCGCCAATACGTGGGTAAATACCCGCCTTTGAGATATTGTCTTCTGGCTGGGCCACATAATTAAAACGGGCATAATCCATAATGCTGGGTGTGTGACCATTGGCTTCTACCCAGGCTTTGTTACGCAAATATTCTACAGGCACTCCTGAAGAGGATCCAAAGTTGTGAGGTAACCCCAACGTGTGGCCCACTTCGTGCGACGAAACAAAACGAATTAAATCTCCCATTAGCTCATCATCAAAAACCATTTTTCTTGCCCTGCTGTCAATAGCACCTGCCTGTATCATATACCAGTCGTGCAATAGTTTCATAACGTTGTGAAACCAACCGATATGGCTTTCCATTATTTCACCACTTCTTGGATCTATCGTGCTGGGACCATACGCATTCTCTACCGGCGATGGTTTGTAAATAACGCCGCTGTTTCTGGCATCTTCCATACTCCAGGTGCTGTCTTGTTCTTTGGTAGGCGCTTCTTTACCCATGATCGCATTTTTAAAACCTGCTTTCTCAAAGGCAGCCTGCCAGTCGTTTACGCCCAGTATTAAATAGGATACCCATTTTTTGGGTGTTGTTGGATCAATGTAAAAAATAATCGGTTTCATTGGTTCTACCAATTCTCCTCTCCTGTATTTGTCCATGTCTTCCGGCCTTGGTTCCAGCCTCCATCGGGCAATGAGGTCGATGGTTTTTACACCTTGTGGATTGGCATCAAAGTCTGTATAGCTGGTGCCGAAATAGCCAACCCTGTTATCCATATACCTTGGCATCATCGGTTTTTCTGGAAGAAGCAACATTGAGCTATTCATCTCTATGGTTACTGTTGCCATACTTGTTGGCGGGGGAGGAATTCCAGGAATTAAAACCGGTGCTCCTGCACTTTTTGAAAAAGTTTTTACAGTGGTTATTTCTACGTTGGTGGGATAGGGGCGAACAGAGACAATGTATGATTTATCTGCCTGGTATGATCCTATCTGGAATTGTGATTTACTGTATCCTGCAAATCCAAAAACTTCATTATCGCTGCTGATGTTATCGGTGATATCAATTACAATACCTCCGCCCGAACTATCGCTGGCAATGGCTTTTACGTCAAAGGCCATTGCAATCGGTTGTATGTTGCTATTCATCACCGATTTGTACATGGGCTTTAAACTATCAGGATTTACATTGTAAGAAATATTTTTAAGGAATACTTTATTGTTGGGCCCTTTCTCAAACCTGATGGTGTTTTCATTAATCTGGTCGCCTGCATAGCCGCCAAAAGCCTTTGGACTTTCTACGGAGGATTTGGAAACCCTGTTTACCATTAAAATATCTCGGCCAAATAATTTTGGCGGAATTTCAAAATAATACTTTTCCTCTACTTTATGAACCATAAAGAAACCTTTGCTGGTTTTTGCTTTTTCTGTTATTACATCCTTATAAGGTTTAGGTTCAACTTTAGGTGTTTCTTTAACTGGTTTATCAGGCGTGTCTGTAGATGTTTTAGGCTTATCCTGCGCAGGCAAATAAAGTGCAGTGCAAACTGCCAATCCAAAAAGGCTGATTTTTTTAATGCAATCAATCATGTGGGTAATTTGTTTAGGTAATGTTTATTGAGCGAAAATATCGATAAGCATTCAATAACACATCAAGTGATGTAGTTGTTGATTTTAATTTTAGCATATTATTTGCCAACATTCAACATTTTTCCAAATGAAAAGGATATTGAAGTACTTATCGTAAACTGAAACTGGATTTTGATGGGTGCATTTCAAATTGTCGCTCTTGATTTCGGTCGGTGGCGACACCGACCGAGGATGGGCCGTGGTTGGTGTCCTCACCAACTACTTGGGGCTGCGACAATTTGAAATGCACCCATTTTGATTCATCTTAATTTTTAACTTCTAAATATAATTACAAGCTTAAAGAAATACAGTTTTGTGAACATACTTTTAGAATTCTACCTTTAGCAATAAAAGATGCTTAATCATTTCAATTCATTTATTAAATAAGTATGTTATGAAAAAATTCACCTGTATTGTCCTTGCTGCTATTGTATTATTTGCCTGCAAATCATTAGCCCAAACCCGCTCTCTTTTTAATGGCACAAACCTTACCGGCTGGCATGTGGATGTTCCTGAAATGGATACAAATCATTTAGCCATCAATCCTTTTATTATTCGTAATGGATTGTTGGTAAGTATGGGATTACCCAACGGTCACTTAATTACAGATTCGGTTTACAGCAACTACCGCCTTGCGGTGGAATATCGTTTTGCAGGCAAGCCGGGTAATTGCGGTGTATTGGTTCATGCATCTACCCC
>JAYTTM010000045.1:0-10336 GCA_043745055.1 Chitinophagaceae bacterium
AAAAAATCTACCAGCACCGGCTTTTCTGATTGTATTAATTCGTTAAATGTCATTTGGTTGATTTTCATTTTTAGATGAAACAGGTGATTTGCTTTTTTCTGTTTTAAAAGTACCCAACAATAGAGCACCCATGGTAGCACCATATATTGTGCTGTTAATCGGTTTGGATGTAATCATGCAACTACCAGTTGAGCAGCCAACAAAATTCCAATACAGGAATCCGGCCAAAGCACCCAACAGTGCACCAATTACATCCAGCCTGTTGTTACTAAACCAATTCTTCATAACTACTATCTTTTAAAATTTCAAAAAATTTTTATGAAAATCTACCACAGCATAAACGGTATCCTTTGGAGCAATTTATTTAACAATGTAAAGTAAATAATTGCTAAAGGTTATTTATGTAACAAAGGTTACAAATAGCAAGCCAGTATGTTAAAAACAGGGTAATAAATTGCAAGGCAATAACTGTGTATTACCTACTGATTATTAAAAACAACACAGCAGTTACCTGTGCCATATACTATCGATATTTTGCAATGTAACCTATGTGACCATACAACCGATTTGATTGGCACAAATTTGCACTGTAAATGATGATTAAAAGCAAAATAAAATTACCATGAGCTATTATTTTACAAAGATGGTTATAGACAATTTTGATGCAGCCATTGCAACCAGAACTTCATAAATAAAACGAATTAACAACTATGATACAATTGATTAAAAACTTACTGGGTCTTGCACCAAAAACAGATTACAAAGAACTGTTGAAAAACGGTGCCATCATTGTTGACGTACGCTCTAAAGACGAATACCAGGGCGGGCATATTAAAGGCTCCATCAACATTCCACTCGATAGCCTGAACAGCAACCTGGCAAAACTTAAAAAAGATAAAACCATCATTATCTGTTGTGCATCGGGCATGAGAAGTGCTTCTGCAAAAAGTATTTTACTATCAAAGGGATTTACTACAGTGCACAATGGCGGAGGTTGGATAAACCTGCAAAATAAAATTGGCTAGTCATGGAAGCAATCAAACAAATAATATTTGCCAACGGGCATTTTATGCGTTGGCTACGCTTAATTCCGGGAGGTTTTATTGCTGTGCAGGCCATTCAAAATCATGATCTGGTGACGGGTTTAATTGGCGCCTTTTTTCTTTACCAGGCAATAACAAATACTGGTTGTTGTGGAGCTACTGGCTGTGCAGCTGCTCCAACAAAAAACAGGGAAGAAATGAGGGTTAAGGATATTGAATTTAAAGAAATAAAATAAACATATATACTGATTGTAATACTGCACATCAGTTAGAAAAAATTATTCACCAATACAGTAATTAAACTGGTATGATACAGGTAAACCAAGTTGTAGCCCGGGGGCTTCCGTACAATTCTATGTTAATTATTTTAAGAATAAATATGGCTACTATTTGCCTGTAAAAATTACCAGCAAAAGCTGCCAGTTAAATGGCGGCTTTTTTTATTATACACAGCCTGGTATTGTACTTTGGGGAAGTTCCAACAGTTTATTATTAGGTTGAATTAGGAAAAAAAAATTCTTTAATAAGTATATAAATTCCCATCACCAACACAAACCACCCAAAGGTTTTTTTGAGTCTTTCTCCATCAATTTTTTTCGATAAAAAACCGCCAATAAAAACCCCTGTAATTGCTATTAAAGTAATAATGATTAAAAATTTCCAATCAATTTCAAAATGACCAATATCTCCGGTAAATCCAATTAAAGAGTTGAGGGCAATAATTAACAGGGAAGTTCCGATGGCTTTCTTCATGGGCATTTTTATCAGCAATACCAAGGCAGGTATAAGCAAAAATCCACCGCCAGCTCCCAAAAAGCCTGTCACCAAACCAATAGCAATTCCATATAGCAATAGCTTGAAAATTTTTACCGATGCGCCGGCAGTATCTTCTGCGGAACCAATTTCTTCAGCAGTATTTTTTATCATGGCGATAGAAGCCAGTAACATTAAAACTGCAAACAAAATCATGGTAGCCAATTCCTGTGTTATAGTAAAATGTTCGATTGAAAAAAGCACCCTGGGTATTAAAGGCATCAATAACTTCCGTGTAATAAATACGGTTGTGATAGAAGAAAATCCAAACAGCAGTGCAATGTTTATATTTACACAACCACTGCGATAATTATTATAAGCCCCAACCAAAGAGGTAGAACCCACAATAAACAATGAATAAGAGGTAGCCAATACCGGGTTAACGCCCATTACATATACAAGAATAGGTACGGTTAAAATAGAACCGCCACCACCAATTAATCCCAATGAGATACCAATAACTGCTGCCAGCAAATAACCTGCTATTTCCATAAAATAAATCATTTTAAGCTATGCAAAGCTGTTATAAACAGCGGGCTATTAAGGTAACAAAGGTTACATTACGGAATTTTGGGTAAGCTCATTTTTATCAATTATTTTGATACTTAAAACCCAACTTTTAAATAGCTCCAACCCTGCTCCTGCTTCATTATTATTTCACCAACACCCATTGGCACAAATCCGGCTTCCGCAATAATTTCTTCTTTAGCAATTTTTCTTTCTCTCATCGTATTTTCACAACCTACAAACACAATTCCGCTATTTTTAAACGCTGTAATTTTTGGTTGCTGCGTTGTTTTCGAAGTCATCAGCATTTCAATACCGGCGCCATGTGCCACCACTTCTATCTGCACATTATCTCCCCAGCCTGCTTTAAGATTTTTGAGGTTATTCATCAGTCCTTTCCATACCAGGGTATCATTGCTGGTTAGTTGTATCACTACAAAGTGTTTCCCGTTTTTTACTTCGGCAGTTACCCCGACACCATCAGGTTTTATTGTTGACAATGGTTGGGTAAAAGCACTATACATAAAAAACGCCATAATAGAAGTAAGAATTAATTTTTTCATTTTAATATTTTAAAGTGGTTATTAACGAAACTGGTAATCTACACCCGTTACCTGTGTAAGCAACGTTTGAGGTGCATCTAATATTTTTACTGTCATCGGCGGTGCAGGGGTTACCGGTGAATTTACGGCAAGGTATTCGAAGAGTACTGAATGTAATGTTAGCGGTGTATTTTTTGCATTTGATACACCCATCATACGGCACAACATATCAGTGGGATCACCATCTCTTTCGCAGGCACAAATATTGTATTTTTTATTTTCATCCAGCAGGTTACCACCAATAGAGGCAGCTTGTACCCTTTTACCTTTTTCACCAAACGCATAAAAACTTACCTCCATTCCCTTGAATTTTACCAGCCAGCCACCAAAACGTTCTGCAGCATTTGCAGCAAATACATTGTTCAACTCTTTCTCCAGCCAGCCCTTTAATTGTGCGCCGGTAACTGTTCCGGTTCTTATTGTACTATCCACGGGCAGCATATCAAAAACAAAACCTTCGGTTATGGGAATATTGCCAGTGTGATCTGCTGTAGTTCGTGGAGGGCAAAAACGGAAGCCATTAGACAGCACCACATCCACCTCTTTTATCTTCCAGTAAATGGCATTCAATATCAGCGTGTCTATAGGGTTTTCAACCACAAAATAACGATAGAGGGGGATGGTACTGTACCCAACAATTTTGTTGATGGATTTATTAAACGGCATTTCATTATTTTCAATTAATGCAGTTACAGCTACATCAGCCTTATATTTTGAAGCGGTAATTTCCACCAACTCATATTCATCTTTTATTACTTTACCATTTTGTATAGTAAGGTTTAGTTTACCAACAAAAGAACCAAATGCCCCAGGCTCTACCACTTTGGAATATTTGCAAACAATCGGTTTTCTAACCCGTTCATGTGTATCGCCACCCAATATATAATCTACGCCTTCACATGCCGGCAAATTAGCCAAATAAATTTGTTGTGATAATCCCAAATGTGCAACCATCATTACATAAATGCATTGCTCCTGGTTACGCAATACATCCACATAATGCGCCAGGTTTTCATCTGGCCTGGAATAAATAATTCCCTTGCTGTAATTGGGCGACTGACGAATGGGAACCAGTGGATCGGTATAACCGATAAAACCAATTTTTACACCTTTTACCGTCCAGGTATGATAGGGTTGAAAAATAAGTTCTCCTTTTTTTCCTTCACCCTGGTCGTGATACATATTGGCACAAACCTTTGGTGCATTTAAAGATCCCAGCAACGTTTGCATTGCCTTCTTATAATAAATTACTTCCCAGTTGCCCGGCAGATAGAGATCGTATCCCAATTGATTCAGAATAGGAACCATCGCTTTACCAGTAGTCTTAACCGATAGTTCGCTCCCCTGGAACATATCGCCGGTATCGACAATAAAAGTATCGGGATGCTGTTTTCTTTGGTTGTTAAAGTAGGTAGCCAAATGGGCGTAGCCACCGGTTTTACGAAAAACAGTTTTATTATTTTCCCAAAACAATTCATCATGCGGATGCACCTGGCAATGCACATCGGTGGTTTGCAAAATGGAGATGGAAAATGGTTTATCCTCCATTGCTGCACCTGGTACATTACCTGCTGAAATTGTTTGCGCTGTAGTCACCAATGGAGTAGCACTTACAAGCGCAGCACCTGCACCAATATTACTCAATAGTTTTATAAAGTTTCGCCTGTTATTGGTCATAAGATAAAAATGTAATTGCGCTAATAATCTAGTTCTCAGACCACTTTTTCTTTATTTTTTTTCTGCAACTTCCCGTTTTTCAAGATCGCCTCAATTGGCTGATAAGGACCGTATTTATGTTGTTGATCTGTAAATTTATCAGCATAAGGTCCAAACGGATGATCAACTGGTTTTTTAGATATATCAGGCCAATCCCCGGGTTTATCAATATGTGGCCTTGGTTGTGTATTTACGAAAGCTGCCACATCCCATGCTTCTTCATCTGTTAACTGTGGATTTAAATAAGTAGTTCCCTGTGGCATATTGCACTTTACATATTTTGCAAAGGCTCCTATACGGTACAAACCTGCGCCATCATTGTAGCTGGTTTTGCCCCATAAAGCCGGATAAGTAAATTCAGTTTTATCCGCATTTAACACCCCCTCTCCATTTGCCTGGTGACAGCTTTTGCATTTGGCTGTATAAACAACCAACCCTTTTTCGGGATTGGCGGCACGATCTAAATATGCAAGGTCTTTAAAGCCTGAGCCAGCAGCCTGCTTGCCCTTCTCTACATTAGTACCCAGGAAATTAATATAGGCAACAATTGCCTGCATTGCTACACCGGCAGTATCAATTGCCTCGCCATTTAAGCTTCTTTCAAAACAATCATTTACTCTTTTGTAAATATTTTCTACTGCACCACTTCTTGCCCTAAATTTTGGGTACAGGGATGTAACAGAGCCGTAGTTATTACCAAATATCGCAGTACCTGCCTGCAAATGACAGTTCTGGCAATTTAATCCATTGCTGATTTTTAATACAGATCCGTTGGGACCAAAATATCCTGATGTGTGGGCAATCAAATCCTTACCATAAATCACTAACTCTTTTTGTTTTAGATCAGAAATATTACTGATAGCCGGGGTAATCCAGTAAGCGATAGTATCCTTACTGGATTCCACTTTTGATACAGTTCCATCCGTAGTTTTTTTCTTGGTTGAATCCGGCAGTTTATCATAATAAGTAAAAAAAGGAATTGCTATAAGCCCGGTTACCAATACAAGAATAACCAGCACTAATTTATTAATTACTGCAAGTAGTGCCGCTGTTCTTTTTTCCTGTTCATTTTCCGATGACATAATGAAAACGTGGTTTATTATTTACATGGCAATTTTTTATTCAGCTATCAATTTGATAGAACATAATGAGAGTAAGAAATTAAATAAACATAACTAATTAAAAGATTAAAGGAAGTAGTAGCTGTGATAATACTACCTGTTTGTAATAATTACAAATATTTAAACCTGCTAATCCATAGCCTGGCAAGTGATCTATTTTTTTACCCTACAGGTATTCATTCCTGGTAACGTATACAGCGGACAAAAACTTACCGGGCTTGTTACAACAAATACTCCGGCAATCACCAGTAAAACTATTCCCAAAGTGCCAGTAATGGTATTGGTGAAATATTAAACGGCCACAACAACAGCCAAAAATACACGTACAAAACGATTGGCAATACCCATATTTTTTTTCATATAATTTATTTTAGATTAGCAAGCTAGGTCTTCATAAAATAATTACTGGTAACTTTTGTTACAACCAAACGTTGCAGAAAATAGCTATAAAAATCCCTTTACACAGCTAAATTAAGCTACCGGTTGATGCTATATAAGATCTACCAAAAATACCTGCTGCTTACACATGGTATGGAGCCAAATGGGTGAGCACTGTAAATAGTGGAACAATATTTAGGAAACCCAACTCTGTAAAAAAAAATAATAGTTGTAATGACCACTAAAAGTTATTTATGCGCTGGTGGTGGTAATTATTTGTGTGATACTATCAAACCAATTATCATTTTTAATCTCTCAAAACTGATAAAAGGTAAGTCTTTTTAACTGAAAGTGAATCCATGTATATTATACTCTTACCTTTATACCCTGTTGAAAAAAATTATTACCATATTTTTTCTGATAATATATCTGTTCTCTGTAACGGAAGCACGCCAATTACTTAAAATTCCAGTCATATTTCAGCATTTTGCAGAACATCAAAAAGAAGATAAAAATATCAGCTTTTTACATTTTTTATGCATCCATTATCTGCATGGAAGTCCCATGGACAAAGACCATGACCGTGATATGCAATTACCTTTTAAAACATCGTCGGAGTTTGCTTTATCTGCGGTTCCTGTATTAGTAGATAATGTTGAAACTACTTTTTTATCTCCCCTTGTTTTTATTATTTCCAACGATTTTGAACATACCAACGACTCCTTTATTTCTTCTGAGTTTGGATGTAATATTTTTCAACCTCCCCGGGTTTCAACCATCTCTTCTTTTTATCTTATAAATTAATGTTTGCGTTAGCCGGTTTAACTTGCTATGCTTTAGCATTGCTGCAACAATTGTAAAAAAACCTTGTTTGCTGTTACATAAAATAATGTATGTAATTGTTTTAGTATTGGATTAAGCGGCTGTGTTTATTTATTAACTACTTCAAAAAAAAAGCTAAACCATGCTGGTTTATTTTTTTTGAGTGCTATGCATACCATTAATAATACCCTTTCGGATAATACCCGTCAGGTTTATTTCACATTTAATTAAGCAATTTTAATTATGCTACAACATATTATCCGCTTTAGTGTGCGGAACAAATTGATCATTGGATTATTTACGTTGACGCTGCTATTATTTGGTGTTTACTCAGCTACTCAATTACCCATTGATGCAGTGCCTGACATTACCAACAACCAGGTACAGGTAATAACCATTTCGCCATCGCTGGCAGCTCCCGAAATTGAACGCCTGATTACTTTTCCTATTGAGCAGGCCAATTCAAATATTCCGGGCATCATTGAAATCCGTTCCTTTTCAAGGTTTGGACTTTCGTTGGTTACCATCGTTTTTAATGATGCAACAGATGTTTACTGGGCAAGGCAGCAGGTATCGGAACGGCTGCAACAGGTACGAACACAAATTCCACCCGATGCCGGAAACCCTGAGCTGGCGCCTGTTACCACCGGCCTTGGTGAAATTTTTCAATATGCTGTTCGACCCAAAAAAGGCTACGAACAAAAATATACAGCGGTTGAATTAAGAACCATTCAGGATTGGGTAGTCCGCAGGCAATTGTTGGGAACTCCGGGTGTAGCGGATGTTAGCAGCTTTGGCGGTTACCTAAAACAATATGAAGTAGCAGTTAACCCATCCAAACTGCAAAGCCTTCAGGTAACCATTGCTGATGTATTTACAGCGCTGCAGCAAAACAACCAGAATACCGGTGGATCTTATATTGAAAAAGGCCCCAACATTTTATTCATCCGCAGCGAAGGACTGGCAGGAAACCTAGACGATATCTCGAAAATTATTGTAAAAAATACCGCAACGGGAATGCCTGTTCTGGTGAAAGATATTGCTGAAGTAAGAATTGGTCATGCCAACCGGTATGGCGCTATGTGCTTTAACGACGAGGGTGAAGTTGCTGGAGCAGTGGTGATGATGCTGAAGGGGCAAAACTCATCCAAGGTAATTAAAGCGGTAAAAGAACGCATTGCACAAATTGAAAAAAATTTACCAGAAGGCGTAAAAATTGAACCCTTCCTCGACAGGACAAAAATGGTGAACAATGCCATCGGTACAGTCGAAAAAAACCTGCTGGAAGGTGCCCTGATTGTAATATTCATCCTGGTACTTTTTTTAGGTAATGTTAGGGCCGGGTTAATTGTTGCATCTGTTATTCCGCTGGCCATGCTCTTTGCAATTATACTGATGAATTTATTTGGGGTTAGCGGCAACCTGATGAGCCTGGGCGCACTGGATTTTGGTTTGATAATAGACGGAGCAGTGATTATTGTAGAAGCCGTAATGCATCGGTTGTATTATCATAAAAATGCAGCTGCAACGCAGGTACTGTCGCAGGAAACCATGAACAAAACTGTCGAAGAATCGGCTGGTAAAATGATGGGATCTGCCGTGTTTGGGCAAATTATTATTCTGATTGTTTACCTGCCCATATTATCGCTGGTAGGCATTGAAGGAAAGATGTTTAAACCCATGGCACAAACCGTTTCATTTGCATTGATTGGCGCCTTTATTTTATCGTTAACATATGTGCCGATGATTGCCTCTCTTACCTTAAATAAAAAAATAAAACACAAAGCTACCTGGGCCGATAACATGATGGATTGGCTGCAAAAAAAATATCAGCCGGCTTTATTAAGTGCACTAAAATATCCCAAAACAATCGTATCAATTTCTGTAGGATTATTTATTGCGGCAATAATTGTGATGGGCTTTATGGGTGGTGAGTTTATACCCAAACTAGAAGAGGGTGATTTTGCAGTTGATACCAGGGTACTTACAGGCAGTTCCCTCACCACTACTATCGAATCCACACAAAAAACTGCCCATATCCTTTTACAAAATTTTCCGGAAGTTGAAAAGGTAGTTACCAAAATAGGTAGCGGTGAAATACCTACGGATCCCATGCCTGTAGATGCGGCAGATATGATGGTAATATTAAAAGATAAACAGGAGTGGACATCAGCCAAAACATTTGATGAACTGGCTAATAAAATGAGCGTTGCATTACAACAAGTACCCGGTATCACCGCTGGCTTTCAATACCCGGTACAAATGCGGTTTAATGAGCTGATGACAGGTGCAAGGCAGGATGTAGTTTGTAAAATATTCGGCGAAGATCTTGATACACTGGCTGCCTATTCCAAAAAACTGGGTGACATAATTTCAACAGTAAAAGGCGCCAGGGATTTGTATATGGAAACCGTAACAGGTTTACCCCAAATTGTTATTCATTACAACCGGGATGCCATTGCTTTATTCAGGCTCACCATTGGTGATGTAAACAAAATTGTACGCACAGCTTTTGCTGGTGAAAGTGCCGGAATGATTTATGAAAATGAGCGCCGTTTCGATCTTGTTGTTCGCATCCAATCCAGCCTGCGACGAGATTTACCCGACATACAAAACCTGCTGATACCAACGCCTTCCGGCAAACAGGTTCCGTTAACCCAACTGGCAACGGTAGAAATAAAAGAAGGACCTAACCAGATACAACGGGAAGATGCCAAGCGAAGAATTATTGTAGGATTTAATGTACGGGGCGTAGATGTACAAACTATTGTAAAAGAATTGCAAATGAAAGTAGATCAACAAATAAAATTTCCACCCGGGTATTTTGTAAAATACGGTGGACAGTTTCAGAATTTAGTAGAAGCAAAAGCAAGGTTATCGGTTGCTGTTCCATTGGCATTGTTGCTAATACTGCTGATGCTTTATTTTGCTTTTGGATCTATGAAATATAGTTTACTTATTTTCTCTGCCATTCCTTTATCTGCCATCGGCGGCATATTTGCACTGATGGTGAGAGGCATGCCCTTTAGTATTTCCGCAGGTATTGGCTTCATTGCCTTGTTTGGTGTGGCAGTATTAAATGGTATTGTGTTGATAGCAGAGTTTAACCGCCTTAAAGCAGAAGGGATTACCGACATAAAACAGGTAGTGTTGCAGGGAACCAGGATACGCCTAAGGCCTGTATCAATGACGGCTGCAGTGGCTTCGCTGGGATTTTTACCCATGGCTTTAAGCAACGGTGCAGGTGCAGAAGTACAGCGTCCGTTGGCAACGGTGGTAATTGGCGGATTGGTTTCTGCAACCTTGCTAACCTTGCTGGTGCTACCGGTATTGT
>JAYTTM010000046.1:0-2782 GCA_043745055.1 Chitinophagaceae bacterium
ACAATCTTTACCATTAGCTGGCCCGGACTAACAGCTGTTAAAACCTTTTCGCCCAAAGCCTTTTCTTTAATGGTATCTGTAAATTCTTTGGCAATTTTATAGTTTACATCGGCATCCACCAAAGCACGCCTAATATCTTTAATGGTATTGGCTATGTTGAGTTCCGAAATTCTTCCCTGTCCCTTAATATTTTTAAAGGCACTTTCTAATTTTTCACTTAATGAATTAAACACTTTACAAATAGTTTTAAAGATGCTGTAAATAAAAAAGTGAACATTAAGTTCACTTTAAAAAAGTATGCAAATGTATGAAAAGTTTATACGCCTAAATAAGGCCGTAAAAGTTTACAACGGGATACAGAACGTAACTTATTAATGGCTTTGTCTTTTATCTGTCTTACTCTTTCACGGGTAAGATTGTAGCGTTCTCCAATATCTTCCAAACTTAATGCATGGTCTACTCCTATTCCAAAGAAATAGCGTATCACTTCTTTTTGTCGCTCAGTTAAAGTGCTGAGTGAGCGGTTAATTTCCTCTGAAAGTGAAGCACTAAACGCCATGTAAAGATCCGTGCTCTCCGCATTGGGATTCTCCAATACATCCAGTAGGCTGCCATCTTCACCTTCAGCAAATGGCTGATCCATACTTACATGCCTTATGGAAGAACCAAGTGTTGTAGTAACTTCTGCTACTTCCACTTCCAAAAAATAGGCAATTTCTTCAACTGAAGGCTCCCGCTCAAATTCCTGCTCAAGTAAAGAATAGGCCTTACTGATTCGGTTTGTGAGCCCTACTTTATTAAGTGGCAACCGCACAATTCTTGACTGTTCGGCCAATGCCTGTAATATACTTTGCCGAATCCACCACACCGCATAGGAAATAAATTTAAAGCCACGGGTTTCATCAAAACGTTGGGCAGCTTTTATTAATCCTACATTGCCTTCGTTGATAAGATCAGGAAGTGTAAGACCCTGATTTTGATATTGTTTAGCTACTGATACTACAAAGCGGAGATTTGCTTTGGTAAGTTTGTCAAGGGCTTGCTGGTTGCCTTGCCTGATAAGTACGGCTAATTTAACTTCATCTTCCGGAGAAATTAATTCTACTTTTCCAATTTCCTGGAGATATTTTTCCAGGCTCTGGCTTTCACGGTTAGTAATGGATTTCGTGATTTTGAGTTGACGCATACTCATAAGCCAATAATTTTAAGTTTTTAAAATAATGTCAAATAGAGGAGATTGGTTTTAAATGTTAAAAAATATGTTCATGTAATTTAGTTACTTTTAAATTTATTAACAAAATATATTTTCCAATTTCCGGAAAATAATTTGTGGATGATTTTTTTTGTTTTATTTTTTGAAAAAACTATTAAACAAGAATTATCTAAAAATTATTTTGTTGGCGAATATTATTTGTTATTATTGCATTGTTGAAAGAATAAATAAATAAATTGGATGAGTAAGAAAGTATTATACACGCTTGAATATCCGGTAAGATGTTCTCCGAGAATTTTGTACGAATTTTTAAGTACCCCAGCAGGTTTGCAGGAATGGTTTGCCGATAAGGTAGATGAGAGGGATGATGTTTTTAGTTTCTCATGGAATGGTGCTGAAGAAAGAGCTGAATTAGTTGATGGGGAAGAAGACAAATTTATAAGATTCCATTGGGTGCTTTCACCCAAAGAGGAATATTTTGAATTTAGTATTGATAAATCTGAAGTAACCAATCAAACAATTCTGATTATAAAAGATTTTGCTGATAAAAAAGAAATCAAAGACCAGAGCCAGTTGTGGGAATACCAGGTAAAAGATCTATTTCATCGCCTGGGTGCTTAGCAAACTACATTTTATCAAATCTTCAAAAGATTGTTCCATAAAAGAAGTAACAGATTCCCACTCATTGAATGGGATTTTTTTTGCAATTTTTACAAAGGGGTCACCGTTAAGCTTAGCCGCAAATTCATCTTTGGTAACCGTGTTGAGCATAACAAAATTACCAGTTGAAAAATGATGCTCCCAGGGTGTTTCATTAATACAAATCCAGTAATTATTTTGCTGCAACCACTCAAAATGCTGTAATAATATTGGTAGGGCTGCCTGTTGATAACTACCGGATAAATGAAGGTTGATACTAAAAAAATTTCCCCACCAAAAGAGCAGGCGAATAGCTGCTGTATTGTCTTTTGCAAAACACCTTGGGTAATCTAATATCACATAAGGCAAGCTCTGGTAATTTTCGCCTTTTGCAATTTTAGGAGGATTTAATATTAACGCCAGAGGCAGGCTATGTTGTAATCCCGTAAGCTTTTGCTGCCATACCTCAGCTATTTCACCCAGCAACTGGTAAACTTTTTGAATGATAGCCTGCTTTGTTAAAATAATATCGGTATTACAAACCAAATTAAGTTCCTTGGCAGAAAGGGTTATTTTTGTTTTTTGCAGCATCATTTACAAGATATACATAACTGTTAATAAATAAGCCAGTTGGCCAACCGGTTGTATGATAAAAAAATTAGACAAGCTTATACTTAAATCATTTATTGGTCCCTTTGTGGTTACTTTTTTTATTGCCTTGTTTGTGCTAATGATGCAAAGTCTGTGGAAATACATTGATGACCTTGTGGGCAAAGATCTTGACCTGGTAACCATAGGTCAGTTTTTATGGTATGCAAGCGCATCACTCCTGATATTGGCAATACCAATTGCCATACTAATTTCTTCTATCATGACTTTTGGTAACCTAGGCGAAAGTTTTGAATTGGTTGCCATAAAGTCTTCCGGCAT
>JAYTTM010000047.1:0-2779 GCA_043745055.1 Chitinophagaceae bacterium
GTTAGAATCGTCGTGCTTGATAAAACCGAATCCTTTTTCAGAATTGAAAAACTTTACGGTGCCTTGTGTTTTGTTCATTTTAAATTGTATTGTAATTAATTATTAAGGCGCAAACTTACATAAATATTATTAAATGTCAGATAAAATGTTTTCTAATCCTGCAATAAAAGCATTTTTGGATTAATCACTTTGTAATTACTACCTTTTTAAATTCAAACCCTGCTTGTAAGAAGTTGTAAAATCAACAAAAGTGCAGCCACAAAAAACCCGGCAAAATGCCGGGCTATAATAATTAAGAACAATATTTATTTGCTCATTACGGCGGCCATTGTTTTTCCAATATCTGCAGGACTAGCCACTACATGAATACCACATTCAGCCATGATTTTCATTTTTGCAGCGGCTGTATCATCAGCCCCGCCAACAATAGCACCTGCATGGCCCATCCTACGTCCCGGAGGTGCTGTCTGACCTGCAATAAAACCAACAACAGGTTTTTTATTACCAGTTGATTTAATATATTCTGCTGCTTCCGCTTCCATACCTCCACCAATTTCACCTATCATTACTATTGCATCAGTTTCATCATCATTCATAAATAATTCAATCGCCTGCTTAGTGGTAGTTCCAATAATTGGATCTCCGCCAATACCAATAGCCGTTGATATACCAAGACCTGCTTTTGCAACCTGGTCAGCCGCTTCGTAAGTAAGGGTGCCACTTTTTGAAACGATTCCTATCCTGCCTTTTACAAATATAAAACCTGGCATGATACCTACTTTACATTCATCTGCAGTTATTACGCCCGGGCAATTTGGACCAATCAATCTGGCTGATGTAGTTAATAAATAATGCTTCACTTTTACCATATCCTGTACCGGAATGCCTTCTGTAATACAAACCACCAATGCTATTCCGGCATCAGCGGCTTCCATAATAGCATCTGCGGCAAAAGCAGGCGGCACAAAAATGATACTTACATCCGCACCAGTTGTACTTACGGCATCTGCTACGGTGTTAAATACCGGCCTGTCCAGGTGTGTGGTTCCACCTTTGCCGGGTGTAACACCACCTACTACATTGGAACCATATTCTAACATTTGCGTTGCGTGGAAAGTGCCTTCAGTACCAGTGAATCCCTGTACTATAATTTTGGAATTTTTATTAACTAAAACTGACATATATTTTTATTGATTGGATGCAAAAATAGGTGGAAAAATTTGAGTAACCCGATTTTTAAAAATGAAAAAATTTAAGTCGATTCGGAACATATCATTCACTAAAACAGGGGAATTATGGTCATACAGTTGAAGGAAATTAATTAGACTTAACAGGCATTTCAAATTAAACTCAACAATAACTTTCAATTACCCGTCAATCAATTCAGCAAGCGTTTTCTTTTCAAGTATTTTAAGGGTGGCATCTCTTGTTAATGCCATTGCTTTGTTTAATCCGCAGGTTGCTTCATCACAATCTGTACACTTTTCATAAAAATTCAGGCTCACACAAGGCAGCAATGCTATTGGCCCGCCTACTACCCGGATAGCCCTGGCAAGGCTGATTTTTTTAGGATTATCTAAAATATAATACCCTCCGCCTTTTCCTTTTTTACTTTCCAGAATTTTAGCCTGCTTTAATTCCAGCAGTATGGTTTCTAAAAACTTAATGGGGATTTTTTTTTCTGCAGATATTTCTGAAATAAGTACCGGCCCCTGCCCGTATTTTCCCGCCAGGTAGCCTAAAGCCTTTAACGCATATTGAGTTTTCTTAGATAACATATCGTCAAGATAAGGATTAAATAAAAAATAAAAAAAATAAAACAAAAGTCTACTTAAATAATAGACTGAATACATATATTTGCTTCTAAAACATTAATAAAATGAGTTTACACTTAGGGGATGTTGCTCCCAATTTTAAAGCAACCACATCAATAGGAGAAATTGATTTCTACGAATACCTGGGTGAATCGTGGGGTGTATTATTTTCTCATCCGGCCGATTATACGCCTGTTTGTACAACTGAACTGGGCAGAACAGCAGCCTTAAAAGATGAATTTGCCAAGCGGAATGTAAAAGTGCTGGCATTGAGTGTAGACCCGGTTGACAAACATATAAGCTGGATAAATGATATCAATGAAACACAACATTGTACGGTAGATTTCCCCATCATTGCAGATGATGATAAAAAAGTTTCCAATCTGTTTGATTTCCTTCACCCTAATGCTTCCGCAACATCAACGGTTCGTTCATTGGTTATCATCGGGCCAGATAAAACAGTTAAATTAATCATCACTTATCCAGCAAGCACCGGAAGAAATTTTGTAGAAGTATTACGGGTAATTGATTCACTTCAATTAACTGCCAAATACAGCGTAGCTACGCCTGTTAACTGGATAGAAGGAGAAAAAGTAATTGTTGTTCCCTCCATCAGTACAGAAGATGCCATTAAGAAATTCCCAAAAGGTGTAGAAGTAATTAAGCCTTATTTGCGTTATACGCCCCAGCCAAATATTGATTAAATTTTATAAAGAAAAAGCCATGGTGCAAGTTGCTTTAGAGCAACCTGAACTGTGGCTTTTGTTTTAAATATGTTTCCTCAACTGTTGAAGCAATGCTCTCATATCTTTAGGAGGTTCCGCAACCAGGTCATATGCGTTTCCTGCAGCATCTGTAAACTTTAATTGATAACTGTGTAAAGCCACACGGTTTAATATGGGTCGCTCTTCTTCTTCCTGCTTACTTAGTTTGTATTTTTTTTTGATGGTGGAAAGCAATATCGG
>JAYTTM010000048.1:0-10274 GCA_043745055.1 Chitinophagaceae bacterium
ATATTCCAATTAAACAATACGGCTGCTGTTATCAAAAATACTGCACCGGATTGCAATAGAAAAATGTTTACGGTAAGCACACCAGCAATAAAAAATACAAATCCGGTTCCATAAGTAATGGCCATTGCTTTAAATATTATATTGCTGTATAAATCCTTCGGATTGGGGGTTTTTCCCATTCCGGCTTTTTGGTGGTATACCTTATTCCACACAATAAACGGCAAGGTTTTAAAAGTCATGCCCAAGATAATTGCAGTTATCCAGCCAAAAAAAATAACAAAGCCGTATACCATCACCAGGCGGGTATTCAAGTTGTTCAATATAAGCAACACGATGATTATAAATAATAGCAGCATGGGTAATAACATAATGGCTACAGCAAGCAAAGAAGTTTTCATCGGCTCATCTACCTGCTTGCGAATGCGCTGCCGGTAACATTGAAAACAATAGTAGCCAAAAAGTGCGACTGCTGCCAATACTGCAACAACAGGGAATAAATAAAAAGGGGCAGTTGGATAATATAAAAAGAGTAATAAAAAAATAAATAAGCCACTATTTATTAAACTATAAATAAGCCACAACAACTTTGGGTTGCTGTATTTTGAAATTAAAAACATCGGTATCAATCTTGATCCTACTCCTATCACCATCAATAAAAACCAACCAATAATACCCATGTGTGCATGTAATGGAAGATAGACCAACGACTCTTTTGAGAATACCGGGTAAGCAAAATTATATACGAGTGCAACACCTAAAGAAGTTGTGAGCAATAACCACAAAGCTGCTGTAAAAACAAATACTGTATGTACATTTTCTGTTTTGCTTTTGCTGATGGTACCGGCAACATTAATGAGATAGCAAAGGATGGAAACTAGTATCAATATACCGCCCCACCTGGCGGGCCAGCCCATATTAAAAAAGTAAAATCCATAAAGCAACCATGGAATGCCTGCAGCTGCAGCTGCAAATGAAAGATACGCCAGGGCTACACTGTACAATCTGCTCTCGGTTAACACAGGTATTAACTGGTGGCTGGCACCCAAAATAATCATCGTACCCCAGCCCAATGCCATGGCATGTGTAATGGCTAAAATATGTGGATGAAAGTAATGACCAGTAAATGATTCTGCTGAAAAAAATAGTAACAGGTTAGCCGCCATTAAAGCCAAAGCGGCATAACAGTAAAAAGGAATAACCACTTTATGGCTGGTGTTTTTTACTGCGTCGTTATTGGTTGTTACAAACATATCAGGCCTTAAAAATTAACAGCTGCACTTCGCCATCGCAGATTTCTTTTATTCGGTAATCAAGTTTTCTATCTGCCAGTTCCGGTAAAAGAAAAACGGGAATTCGTTTGTGGTAAACAAATAACGCTTTTTCCGGAGGTAGATTTTTTAAAGCCTCCAGGATGGTTAGCATCGGTTGTGGCATTTCCATTAACCGCACATCAATGGTTTCCATTTTGCCGGCATATTGCTGCAGTTTATCCTCCCAGTTGCCCGCTGTATCCGTCTTTGTTAAATTTGCTGTATACGGCGCCTGACTTGTTTTATAAAAATAGGTATAAACCAGGTTGTCAGCAATTGTTTCAGCATATGAATGAAAGCCCTGCTTAGTTAACAGCAACATTAATGGAGTGGGTTCAAAACTATTTATGATTTTTAAAACCTGTCCTTGTTGCAGGCTTTTTGTTTTTGTAAGAATTTGTTGCAACGGATCATTACCCTCGTCGAGAACGGATCTTACATCAAATTCTATAATTTGTTTCTGATGGATGTTCTGCATAAAATCAGGTATTTTCTTTTTTATGCCTGTTGCTTCGGTAACTATTGGCTCGTTACATTCAAAGCCCAGGGGTTGCAGCGTTTTATAAAAATCTGCTAAAGTGCAGCCACCAATTTTACTGGCCATGGCAATAGATGCCCGGCCTGCCATCAGCTTGCGTATAACAGGGTTTCTAAGTTTTTTAAATTTCGGCGAAATGCCCACAATGGCATCCAATGCATCAGGGTGTTGCTTTAATATTGTTGCAATTTTTGTATGGGCGTTTATAGTTGTCATTATAAAAATGTTCAAAAATGTTACATTCCTTTTGGCTTTAGCCAGCCCCAAACTTAAAAGTGTTTAAACCAGTAACAATGAATTAATGCAGGTTATTCATTTTAAGAAATGGGCCTGCTACAGTTGAAATGGTGATTGGTTTTTTCCGGGTATAAAATTTATGATGTTAATTGTGCTTCTATCTCCAATGCTTTTGGAAACAGGATATTATTCTCCAGGTGGATGTGTAAATGCAAATCTTCTTCAAATTCATCCAGCATGCGGTAGAGCAAACTGTATGTAGCGCAGGCATCTTCGGGTAATGTATAATCGATGGTTAATGTTCTTATTTCTTCTAGGTTTTTTCCAACCAGTTCATGCTCCATCTCCATCATATTGATGGGATTTTTAACAGTACCAAAATGTGCCGCATGTAATGGCTGCTCCTTACTTTTTATTGCTACCAATTCTTTAATGTAGGGGAACAATACTTTCTCTTCTTTTGCCAGGTGCGATGTTAACTCCACATATATTTCCTGTACTAGTTTGTTTACTGCATACAGTTCCGGATGATGAGTGCCATGCACCTGCATTACTTTTTCTGCATAAGCTTTTATGTCCGGCAATGTTTTCTTTACATAACTGTGGTGTGTGTTAACAATATAGTCAACCAAAAAATCGAGACTCCAATCGTTGTAAGGCAACGGCCGTGATGTGGGTACTTTATCAGCCTGTTGCAGTTCCTGCTCCACTTTGGTTACATCCAGTCCCTTCTCAGCACAGGCTTGTTTAACTGTTTTTTTTCCACCACAACAAAAATCAAGACCATACTTTTTAAATACCTGTGCCTTGCGTAAATCTTTTGCAGCAAGCTGTCCCAGGGTTTCCACATCTTCGCCACTAATGTGTTTTGAGATTAGTACTTTCCACCACTCAGGGCCTTGCTCCAGGTATTCCCAGTTAAAGATGTTTCCTCTTTCGCCAAGCAGTTGGTAGTAGAGTGGCTTGGGGTCATGATCGTTGTGGATGGTGAGGCTTTCACCCTCCTGCAGCTCATCAAATCGTACAAAAATGGTGGGATGTTTTTGTCTTGGTTCCAGCAACGTTACGTTAAGTATGTTTTCTTCTGATGTTTGCATTTTATTTGTTTTTAGTTTGATAAAACAAAGGTATAGGTATTTAATTAATAAAAGTAAACAAATACTTTTATTTGACAATTATCAGACAAACTAATTTATTTAAATTGATTATTGCTTACTCAAATTCTGTTAATGTACGGGGTTAATATAAAAACATTCATGGGCACTCTTACATATTACACGTAACAGTAGCCGCTCCTCAACAAACGAAAAGTTATGTAAAGGCGCAGGGTTATTTGTCTGAGATTAAAGATTTAAAAACCGTTGATAGAAGCAGTTGTTGTTAAGCCATTTGATCTTATGCTGGTATTGTAGAAGGTATTTATTGCTGAAAAATATGCCATTAAAAACCAGGGTAATCTTGTTGTTTTTGATGCAGAACCAACAGCAGAAAATTTACTGGTCTATATACAACATACCCTTTAGTTAAAAATGCCCGATTATATAAAACTGAGCCATTAAAGCTTTATGAAACCAGCGATTCCTACGCTATCTGCACAAACGATGATGTAGCATAAAGGACTGTTTTACTGATAGCGTGATTTTCTCAGATGCCCTATGGCAGTGCATTTTATGATATACATCAATTGCGGAAATGATTTTCATCAATTTCTTTAGTTAAGCGATGGATACTTTTGCATTGTTAATTTTTTTTATGGTAATCGCCAATAATCTGCTTGATAAATATAATGTTGCTGTACCAAGGTACACCAGCTATCCAACAGTTCCTTTTTGGGACGAAACCATTAACAGGCAGCAATGGAAGCATGCTTTTCAACAACAGTTTATCAGTAAAAACAGCGTTGATGGGGTAAGTTTATACTTGCATCTTCCCTTTTGCGAATCGTTGTGCAGTTACTGCGGCTGCAATAAAAAAATTACCACCAACCATAGTGTTGAGGAGGAATACATTGAGACAATTTTGAAAGAATGGGCTATTTACAGATCGTTGATGACGGAAGCACCCATTATTCGGGAACTACATCTTGGCGGTGGTACGCCAACTTTTTTTTCGCCTGAAAACCTTACCCGGTTATTGGAATGTATTATTACCAGTGCCGTTATTCATCCTGAGCATGAGTTTAGTTTTGAAGGTCATCCCAACAATACAACAAGGGAGCATTTGCAGGCTTTGTATGTTCTCGGATTTAGAAGGGTTAGTTATGGTGTGCAGGACAATGATCCTGCAGTACAACGGGTAATCAATCGCATTCAACCGGTAGAAAATGTACAGCTTGCTACAGATATGGCAAGAGAAATTGGTTACCAATCGGTGAATTTTGATTTGATATATGGATTGCCTTTGCAGAATTTGGAGAGTATGAGAAAAACAATTTTACAAGCCATTGCAATAAAACCGGACAGGATTGCTTTTTATAGTTATGCGCATGTACCCTGGACCAGCAGGGGACAGCGCCTTTTTGATGAAAAGGATTTACCCTCTACCGAAGAAAAAATGCAGCTTTACCAGTTAGGTAAAAAATTGTTTACAGAAAATGGCTATATCAACATAGGTATGGATCATTTTGCTTTGCCAACAGACGATTTATGCAAAGCGCACACAGCCGGAAATCTTCATCGCAATTTTATGGGTTACACCACACAGCATACCTCTATAATTATTGGGTTAGGCGTTTCCAGTATCAGTGATGCAGGTATTGCTTTTGCACAAAATGAAAAAATATTGCATAATTATACAGCTGCTATTAATGCAAATGAACTAGCTGTTTTCAGAGGTTATTTTTTAACCGAAGAGGATGTAGCATTTCGTAATTATATACTGGATATCAGTTGCAGGGGTACCACTATTTTTAGAGCAGAAAATATTGAAACACTAAAACAATTATGCTTTCCTGAATTAATAAAAATGGAAGCAGATGGATTGCTGTTTTTTACCACAGACGGCCTTGTGGTAACTTCCACTGGGCTAAATTTTATCAGGAATATATGTAGTGCATTCGATTTAAATTTATTGAGAGAAGGTGTACATGCCAATAACCCTGTATTTAGTAAAGCTATTTAAAAAGCGTATTTTAAAATGTAACAATAAAGCCCGTTTAAATCCCTTACCAGCGTACCTTCTATTAATTTGCTGGTTATAAAATGTACAAAGCAGCATTGTACAGATAACTGATACAATGCTGCTATTGTCAGTATCACTTTAATCAGTGTATGATGCTAACAATTACAGCACTCCCCAAAGGCATTGAAAATTCATATTGCATCAACCCACTAATTTTATTCCTATTTTGCAACTGAATTTTATTTCACCATTTTTAAAAATTGAAAGGATGTTTTCAAAAGCCACTGAATATGCAATGAGGGCAACTATTTTGATTGCTCAAAAGGCTAGTGAAGAAAATAAGCTGGGTCTTGCCGATATTGCAAAAGGCATTCATTCACCTAAATCATTTACAGCAAAAATTCTTCAGTTACTGACTGCGGGTAACAAAATCGTTAGCTCTGCAAGAGGCCCCAATGGTGGCTTTTATATGACAGCCGATGCTAAAAAATTACCCGTAAGAGCCATACTGGAAGCAATGGAAGAAGAGGAAGTTTTTGGGAAATGTGTACTCGGTTTAAAAAAATGTTCAGAAGCAAAACCATGTCCCCTGCATGCCGATTATCAATCAATAAAACTACAACTGATTCGTTTGTTTAATACCAAAACTATACAGAATCTTGCTGATGAAATGACAAGTGGTGATTTTTTTATAAATAACAAGTAATGGTTTTATGGCTATCAATGCATTATTTTTTTTTGTTGCTTTGGAAATTCCCGGACCTTGATAAGCACCGATATTAACCCTTTGCCCAAAACCAACATCTGTACCGCTGCCGATGGCAGGGCTTTCCACTTGTAACCTAAAATCGTCTGCAGCAACAAAAAGTGGATCGCTGTAAATACTGTGGGTATCGTAACTGCTTGCTTTTTTCCATTCAGAAAAAGTAGGATGATTTTTTCCATTGAATGAAAAAGCAGGCGTATTATAGATAAGGTTGTAATCAATTAAAAACCCTGTCGTTACATTCATCTGGCAATGTTTTAAAAGACTACCACTAAAAATATTATTTCTTATGCTGCAGCCTGTTGTAGCTCCGGTGTTGGAGGCCTGTCTTATGTGTTCTGCATTTAAATTATCCGGCCGCTGGTGCTGACTCCATTGTGAGCCGGATTTGATACAGGTGTTATTATCGAAATGAATATTATTAAATGTACCAGGTGCTTTTAAAAAAAGTTCATACGAATAGTAGCAATTGCTAATTACGTTGCCGTACATCAAAATATTTATTTGTGTATATTCACCTGCCCCCTGGGGTGAAATTCCGGCATCATATATTTGATCAATCCTGTTATTACGAATGGTGATATTGGAATCCGCTATCCACATCTAAATGCCATTGCCCATCCTGACGGGGCCAACCCGGGGTGTTTTATAACAATACCACCAGCCGCCGCACCAGCTTACCTTACAATTCTCCACCAATATATTGTTGCAGTTTCTTATTATAATACCATTGTTACCACTATATCTAACATCCAGGTTTCTGATACTGATAAAACGGCTTGACCTGATAGCGATTAAATCCTCGCTGTATACGCCGCCCACTTCAATTGAAGTGTATATGCTGCCCGGATTTTTTTTTGTAAAACAGTACAGAGTATCTGTTAAAGGTGACAAATAGTAATCGCCCTGATTAACCAGTTCGGAAAAGCTGTTTCGCTTAACTCCAAAACTTTTCTCATTATTAAAAATGATTTGGCTTACATCCATTATAAGTCTGTTAAAGCCTATTGTATTGGTTGTTTTGAAAATGTTAGGGGAATGGAAAGTCCATTCATTTAATAACCCCGGCAAAATATTCTTAAATTAAAACTAGGTCTTTTTTAAAAAGAAATATTAACTGATTCAGCATTTTATGTTCATTATAACTTCTATACTGTATTTCATAAACATTTTGAACCTTATCTATATAAAACTGTATTAAATCTGAACAAAATGGAAAAGCCGGTAGGGGTACATTCAGTTATCTTTGCAATCAAATAATAGTACAAATATGAGCCCTGAAGAGCTATCCCAAATACGCAAAGATTATTCAAAGAATCATTTAAATGAAGAAGATGTAGCTGCATCACCTATTCAACAGTTTGACAAATGGTGGAATGAAGCAGCAGCGGCAGAGATATTGGAAATGAACGCCATGACATTGGCCACTACCGGAAAGGATGGATTGGTAGATGCAAGAACAGTATTGCTGAAAGCTTTTGATGATGAAGGTTTTGTGTTTTTTACCAATTATAACAGTGCAAAAAGTGAACAGTTAACACATAATTCCAATTGCTGTATATTATTTTTTTGGAAAGAGTTGGAAAGGCAGGTTCGTATCAATGGCATTGCCGAAAAAATATCTGCTAAGGAAAGCCTGGACTATTTTGACAGCCGTCCTGATGGCAGTAAAATTGGAGCCTGGGCATCACCGCAAAGTATGGTAGTGGCAGGCAAGGCATTGTTGCAGGAAACTTTTGATTATTATGCAGAGCGTTTTAAACATGGCAAAATTCCCAAACCGCCCCATTGGGGAGGATATAGGGTAAAGCCGTTCCGAATTGAATTTTGGCAAGGCCGCCCCAGCCGAATGCACGACAGGATTTTGTATTCACAACAATCGGCGGGTGAATGGACAATAGAAAGATTGGCACCGTAATTATATGTTCGGAAGAGTTTTAAAAAAGCGCCCCGGGAATGGAGCGCTTTTTATCCAGGGCAACAACCAGTCGTCATTTACTGCTAATATGCCTAAACCTTTTATTTTATTAAATCGTTCTGTTACTGTCAAAATTCTCCAGCTCTTTGGATACTGCATTTAAGAAAGTAGCACCCAATCCTCCATCAATAATCCGGTGATCGTAACTCATGGAAATGTACATCATGTGGCGGATTGCAATGCAATCGCCTTGCGCTGTTTCAATTACCATGGGTCTTTTTTTAATGGCACCAACGGCCATTATTGCAACCTGCGGTTGGTTGATGATGGGCGTACCCATAATGCTTCCAAAAGTGCCAACGTTGGTAAAAGTAAAGGTGCCGCCGGTGGTATCATCGGGTTTTAATTTACCGGTACGGGCTGCATTGGCCAGGCTGTTTACCTTTTTGGTAAGTCCTGATAAATTCAACTGATCGGCATTTTTTATTACCGGAACAATCAGGTTGCCGGTGGGCAGGGCAGTAGCCATACCAATGTTTAAATCCTTTTTAATAATTATTTTGTCGCCATCAACCGAGCTGCTTAACATTGGGTATTTTTTGATGCACTTCACAATGGCTTCAATAAATATGGGGGTATAAGTAATTTTTTCGCCTTCCCTGTTTTCAAAATCTTTCTTCACTTTTTCTCTCCACAAAACCAGGTTGGTTACATCACATTCTGCAAAGCTGGTAACATGCGGACTGGTGTGTTTGCTATCTACCATGTGTTTGGCAATGAGCTTGCGCATGCGGTCCATTTCTATCACTTCTACATTACCTGTATACGTTTGCGGCGCAGCAACCTGTGTGCTGGTAGCTGGTTGTGTTGCTACCTGGTTGTTGTGTGCAGCAGGCTGTTGCTGGCTGATAATTACCGGTGCAACTATTGCTGTTGCAATTGGCTCACCGGCAATTACCGCATGACTGTTAATAATTCTTCCGGCGGCTAAATACGCCAATATATCCCGCTTGCTCACTCTTCCGTCCTGGCCGGTGCCGGGGATATTTTCCAGTTCTGCCATGCTGATACCTTCCTGCTGTGCAATATTTATCACCAGGGGAGAGTAAAATTTGATGTTGCTGTTATTACCCGTAGTAGCAGTTGTTGTTGCAGAAGGTTGATAAGGGATATGTTCCACCACCTTGGCCTCTTCATGTGCTATAGGTGCCGGTGCCGGCGTAGGTGTAGCGATGGTTACAGCACTTTCGGTACCTACACGAATCCTTGCAATTACAGCGCCAATGGGTACTACATCATTTTCGTTAAACAATAATTGCTCTAATACGCCGGCGGTGGTAGAAGGTACTTCACTGTCAACTTTATCGGTTGCAATGTCTAAAACGGTTTCATCTTCTTTTATAAGATCACCGGGGGTTTTATGCCATTTTAAAATGGTGGCTTCCATAATACTCTCGCCCAGTTTAGGCATTATCAAATCAACTAGCGGCATACAATAAATTGAAGTTTGTAAAAAATAACAGGCGGAGCCACCTTAGCGGTAATCCTCCTTTTAAGCAATCGGCTTCAAAGGTAATTATTTACTTTTAATAGCAGGACCTTCCTGTTCCACTATAAAAATCCGCAGCATATTCAAAGCATTGGTAGCGGTTAGTTCAATGTTGCGTTGTCTGTCGAACCGGAACTGCATTTTTTTTGCAATAATATTTTTGTTGTTGCCAACGGCTATCCATACTGTGCCCACCGGTTTTTCATTGGTGCCGCCATCGGGACCCATAATGCCAGATACAGCGATGGTGTAGTCAGATTGTATATTTTTTAATGCGCCCATCGCCATTTGCAACACCACTTTTTCACTAACTGCCCCAAGGGTTTCCAATATATTTTTATCTACCTGCAGCAGGTTTTCCTTTGCTTTGTATGAATAGCTTACCACGCTGCCACTGTAAAATTTAGATGCGCCCGTTTTTGCAGTCAACAGGCTTGCAATATAGCCACCAGTGCAACTTTCAGCAGTGGACACGGTTTTGTTTCCATCAATTAATAGCTTTGCAACTAATTCCTGCATGGGCAAATCTTCGTTGGTTACCAGCTGGTCTTTTACCAATAGCTGTAAGGCTGTAAATTCTTTTTCAAGCCTTGTTTCGGTGGTAGTTTTATCATAGCCGGTGGCAGATAAACGTAGCCTTACCATGCCATAGTTGGGGAGGTAAGCCAGTTTAATATCAGCCGGCAACGCCTCTTCAAAATGCTGTATTAAATCTGCCAGAAACGATTCGCCCACACCAGCCGTAAGTAGAGTGCGGTGGGCAATATGCGGAAAAGAAAACAGTTGGGTAAGTGCCGGTATTACATCGTCCGTCATCATGCCTTTCATTTCGTGCG
>JAYTTM010000049.1:0-2768 GCA_043745055.1 Chitinophagaceae bacterium
TATTTATGGTTACTCTTTATTTTGCAAAAATTATAACTGGCAGTTACACATAAAATCAATTCGTTTAACTTTGTTTCGGATGTGTGACGAATGAAGTTACTTAAGTTAGATTTTCCTATTCTTTGTGTTGGTCTTTCTATCTACTTTACAATTAAATATTACCTAAGGGTTATAATATTTAAGATGATACAGGCATACAATCTAAGAAAATTTTACCTGGTCAATTATATTCATATTCAAAAAAAGATATCAAACCAATGAAGAAAAACAAAACCTCCGGCAATATTTTATTAATTGCAGTATTATTTTTTATAAGCTTACAACTTCAGGGACAAATAATAACATCAGGAGAAATTGACTCACTTACAGAAAGAGTATTGCAGGTATTTAAGGTGCCTGGCATTGCGGTAGCAGTTGTAAAAGATGGTAGGGTTATACATGCAAAAGGCTATGGTGTAAGGTCGCTAGCAACAAAAGAAAAAATGGATGCCAATACATTATTTGGTATAGCATCCAACAGTAAAGCCTTTACAGCAGCTGCATTGGGAATATTGGTAGATGAAAATAAAATTACCTGGCAAACAAAAGTTACCGATATTATTCCTGAATTTAAAATGTACAACCCTTACGTTACTGATGAGTTTACCATTGCGGATTTACTAACGCATAGGAGTGGGCTGGGACTAGGTGCAGGTGACCTGATGATATTTCCCGATGGAAGCAATTTTACTATTGATGATATAATTCATAACCTGCGGTTTCTAAAACCTGTTTCAGGTTTTAGAACTAAATATGATTACGATAACCTTCTTTATATTGTGGCAGGTGAGGTAGTAAAAAGAGTATCGGGCACCAGCTGGGAAAATTTTATTGAAAACAATATTATGCAACCACTGCAAATAAAAAACAGCGCTGCATCTTACAACAGACTGAAAGATAAAAGTAATGTGATAGAACCTCATGCCCCGGTAGATGATGTTATAAAAGTATTGGAAAGAGATTTATCTGAAGTGCACAATGCAGCAGGAGGTATTTACAGCAACATAAACGATATGAGCAAATGGCTTATTCTGCAAATGAACAATGGCAAATATGGAGTTGGTAATACAAAGCAACTATTTAGCGAAGCAGTACACAACGATATGTGGACTATGCAAACCATTATACCTGTAAATGGACCTTCCTCTTACAATACCCATTTTGCCGGCTATGGACTTGGCTGGTTTTTAAGTGATGTAAAAGGATACAAACAGGCTAGCCACACTGGCGGACTTGCCGGGATAGTAACACAGGTTACAATTATTCCGGAACTACAACTTGGCATTTTGGTATTTACCAACCAGCAATCGGGGGCTGCTTTTACAGCCATTACCAATACCATTAAAGACAGTTATTTAGGCAATGCCAAAAAAGACAGGGTTCAGCAATACAGGGATGCTGAACTTAAAGACCAGGAAGAAGCAAAAAAAATAACGAATGAAATTTGGGCTGATATTGCATTTCAGCAAAAGGCCAGCACCGGAAAAATTATTGATTCACTTTATACAGGCATTTATAAAGACAATTGGTTTGGCAATATTGTAATTGCACAAAAGAGTGGCAAATTATTTTTTGAATCTAAAAGATCACCTAAACTGGTGGGAGAATTACTGCCTTATAAAGGCAATACATTTGTAGTAAAATGGAACGACCGTAGCATGGATGCAGATGCCTATGTTCAATTCGCCTTAGATAATAACGGCAAAGCAGCCTCTATTAAAATGAAAGCTATTTCTCCTTTAACAGATTTTAGTTTTGATTTTCATGACCTTGATTTTAGCAGGGTTACAGAATAATTTTTTTCAATCAACCAATTTAATAGTCAGCGATTATCTCAAGTACCTTTTCCCAGGTATCAATAATAATTTAATTATTGGCAAAATTTAAATCATCGAATAAAATGTTGGAGATTTAGAGGTTCTTGCCGACTATTAAAAGTCAAATAAACAAGTTACCATGCAACAAAAAGAATATGGTGTTTTTTCTCTCCCTGTAATTGTTGGCGCCCTGGGTTTTTTTGTTGATATCTACGATTTGTTGCTGTTTAATATTGTTCGGAAATCGAGTTACACCTCACTGGGCGTAACTGGCGATGCGATGAAGACAATAGGTGAAAATACGCTTAGCTGGCAAATGATCGGTCTAACTATTGGTGGAATTTTCTGGGGTATCATCGGTGATAAAAAAGGAAGAAAACAGGTGTTGTTTGCTTCCATATTAATTTACTCTTTAGCAACTATTGCCAATGGGTTTGTGCAAAATGTAAATCAGTATATGCTGTTGCGTTTTATAGCAGGCATTGGCCTAGCCGGGGAGTTGGGTGCAAGCATTACTTTGGTAAGCGAAATGTTGCCCAAATATAAGCGGGGTATAGCTGCAGCCATCATAGCAACCAGCGGGGTAATGGGTACTATTGCTGCTTACTTTGTTCATTATCTAAGTAATGAAAACTGGAGGCTATGCTATTTTATTGGAGGAGGAATGGGGTTTGCCTTATTGTTTTTAAGGGTTAGTGTTTTTGAAAGTGGCCTGTATAAAAATGTGAAAAATACCGCTGTAAATTTGGGTGATTTTATGATGATATTAAAAAGCAGGGAGCGGTTTTTTCGTTACTTCCGTTGCATTTTAATTGGGCTGCCTGTATGGTATATTATTGGTGTACTTATAAGTTTTTCAGATGAATTTGCAAGACAGTTTGGTATCGGGAATTTTGATCAGCCAAAGGCATT
>JAYTTM010000050.1:0-2767 GCA_043745055.1 Chitinophagaceae bacterium
TAATTTACTTAGGTCGATAGATGTTTTTTAGTCAACCGGTTTCCTGTTAGTTTTTATGCCTGCATTTGTATTTAAATAAATCGTAAACTGCCTGGGAGACAGTATTTTGGAAATAATTACCTTAACCAAAAAATAAATAACCTAAAATAATTGAAGTAATAACTCCAACTAAGTCTGCCAGTAGCATTGCTCCAATAGAATAACGGGTGTTTTTAATATTAACTACTCCAAAATATACAGCTACCACATAAAAAGTTGTATCGGATGAACCTTGCATAATGCAGCTTAAGGTACCCGCAAATGAATCAGGGCCAAAGGTTCTCATGGTATCCACCATCATTCCCCTTGCCCCTGCACCACTCAATGGCCTTACAAGTGCTGTGGGTAAAGCATCAACAAAACGTGTGTCAAATCCCATTAATGCAAATACATTTTTCATTCCATCAATAATAACATCAAATACGCCACTGTTTCTTAACATACTTATTGCCACCAGCATTCCTACAAGGAATGGAATAATTTTTATTGCCGTTTCAAAACCATTTTTGGCTCCTTCAATAAATGAATCAAAAACATTAATCTTTTTATACAATCCGCCCAGTACGATCAATAAAAAAATAATCAATAAGAAAGCATTACTAAAAATGCCGGAGAATTGCTCCATGCCTTCTCTGTTCAGAGTGGTTAAATACCAAACCAAACCAGCAATGATAGCTGATAAACCTCCTACCCAGGCCAGTATAACAGGTTGTAATAAATTTATTTTTTGTTTAAACGAAACAATAAACAGGGCAGCCATGGTAGCCATAAAAGTGGCAATCATACAGGGTAAAAAAATATCAGTTGGTACAGTTGCTTTGTTTGCAGCCCTAACTGCTATTACACTTACAGGTATTAAGGAAAGACCGGAAGCATGCAAACACAAAAACATTATTTGTGCATTGCTGGCGGTGGTTTTATCGGGATTAATTTCCTGCAGGCTCTCCATTGTTTTTATACCGAATGGCGTTGCTGCATTATCTAAACCTAATAAATTAGCAGAAAAATTAAGCATCATGTGGCCAAATGCAGGGTGGCCTTTTGGAACATCGGGAAATACTTTGGTAAAGAATGGGCCAATAATTCTTGATAAAAGATTAATGCCTCCTGCCTTTTCTGCAATACTCATAAAGCCCATAAACAAAGCCATAATTCCAATTAAACCAATGCAAATATCTACAGCGTCTCTACAAGTGCCTAATATACCATTTGCATTTTGCTCTTTGTAAACAATAAATTTTCCATCGGTGGATTTAGCGTACTTTATTTCGCCAATTTTTGTTTCTTTATTTGTAAGCAAAATTTTTGCTATTGCAGTTGGCAGGTTTATGCTGTCGATATACCGGGTATTACTGGTATCACCACTTTTGCCTACTACCATTTTATTAAAGATCATTTTACTGTCAGATGAAATGATACACTTAATACCGGCTACAAAAATTGCGATGATTATAAAGGCACTCCAGATTTTGCTTAAAGCCATATTAGTCGGTTACTTGGTTTTATAAGGTATTCAAAGCCATACAATGATTTGCAAAGATTATCAAAAAATGAAGTAACAATTTAACTTTATCATAGAGGGTTCAAGGTAATCTTTTCAATTCAAAATAATCATTCCATCGCATCCCTTACCTTTGCAGCCTAAAAAAATAAAGTAGTTGTTGGGGCAGAGGGTAGTAAGATAGTGTGTTGAAAGGGTTAACGAGATAATATGGCTAAGGATATTTTTTGAGTTTATAGATACTTTAAAAAGAACTTACGCCTACATCTGTTTAAGAATAGAAAAACAAATAAAAAATATACTAATGGCATTACAAGCAGGCATTGTAGGATTACCAAATGTGGGAAAATCAACTTTATTTAATGCAGTCAGCAATAGTGCAAAGGCACAGGCCAGCAACTATCGCTTTTGTACTATTGAACCAAATATAGGTTTAGTAAATGTACCCGATGCCAGGTTGGATAGGTTGGCTGAGTTGGTTCAGCCAAACAGGATAGTTCCTACACAAATAGAAATTGTTGATATCGCCGGGTTGGTAAAAGGCGCCAGCAAAGGAGAGGGGTTAGGTAATAAATTTTTGGCCAATATCCGGGAGGTTGATGCTATCATTCATGTGATCAGGTGTTTTGAAGATGAAAATATTTTAAGGGAGGAAGGTGCTATAAATCCTATAGCGGATAAAGAAATTATCGAAACTGAATTACAGTTGAAAGACCTGGAGAGTATTGATAAAAAAATTCAGCGCACAGAAAAATTATCAAAGACGGATACAAAGCTAAAGGCAGAGCTGGATGTTTTATTAAATTGTAAACAGCACCTCGAAAAAGGAAAGAATATCCTTTCACTTGATTTATCGAAAGAAGATAAATTGGTATTGTCGGACATATTTTTATTAAGTGATAAACCCATTTTATATGTAGCCAATGTAGATGAAGCAAGTATGCATACTGGTAATAAGTTTTCGGATGCTTTGATTGAGGCAGTTAAGAACGAAGGCAACGAAGTAATTGTAATGACCAATGCAATTGAGTCTCAAATTGCAGAGTTTGACAATGCAGATGATAAGGCTATGTTTATGGAAGAATATAAAATGACTGAGCCTGCATTAGATCGCCTTATTCATTCTACCTATAAACTATTAAACCTGTCCACTTATTTTACTGCTGGTGTACAAGAGGTGAGGGCCTGGACAATACACCAGGGTTGGAAAGCACCACAAGCTGCCAG
>JAYTTM010000051.1:0-10236 GCA_043745055.1 Chitinophagaceae bacterium
TTCCTGCTGCCTGCCTGAAAGAGCCGGTTGTATTTGTATAAACACCCGTTGGGTTAGCAATGGTAATATGCCCCGTTGGATTTGTATAACTGTAGGGTGCTGTGCCACCACTGGCTATTATTACAATTGCTACTGAATCAGAATAACAAAGTATAAGTGGTGCCGAATACGTTGCTGAGAGCGGTGCTCCTACGTTTAAAGTACCCTCTTTGTAAACAATTGAATAATTAGGTATAGGATCCTGTAGCACTAAACCAGATGGAACAATCCTGTAACTACCCTGTGCAAGATTACCTGAACCCATATTCACATTTAGGTTATTGAGTACTGTATATGACGGGCCAGATACCACCACATTACTGTCAGCATCTTCATACTTGTAAATTGCTTTGGTACTTCTGTACACAGGTTGTGCTCCTCCACAACCCGCCGTAGTATCAACTGCTTTTACGTCCAGCGTTGCTGGCAAAATGGTTAAGTTGCCTAATCCGTAAGTAATATCAAAATTTTCGGATAATAATACCCCTGGCCCTATAAGCCATTTACCCACAGAAGTACCCGTAATCATATTCATTGATTGGTAGCCAATGATTGAGTCACTGCCTGGTCCATACACATCTAATGAATCAACTATCAGTAATACATTTTCATTTGTCTCGTCATTAAAGCTATTGCTATTTACAGCGGCTTTACCGTTTACTGCTGCTTTGCCATTCACTGCTGCCTTACCATTTACTGCTGCCTTTCCATTCACTGCGGCTTTGCCATTTACAGCTGCTTTACCATTCACAGCGGCCTTTCCGTTTACGGCGGCCTTTCCGTTAAATGTAAGGATGCTGTTGCGTAATGTTCCATTTGCCGAATCTATCTGGTAGGCAAAAATGGTTATGGGATCAAGAGGTACAAAATAAGACGTATCGAACGTAATACCATTCACTGCTGCTTTGCCATTTACTGCTGCTTTACCGTTTACTGCGGCTTTTCCACTGGTCATAAAACTCATATTAGTAAAGTCGGTTGCATTTAACATTCTGCCACCGTTTACAGCCGCTTTTCCATTAATAAATACCAATCCATCCGACATGGTTGATTGATGTGTTGAAAACAGCGAATCAAGAAATGCCTGCCGCTCGCTTGCAACAATATTGGCATTGTCATAAGCATAATTAAATTTCATGCTCCTTCCTTTGATAGCCTCTCCATACACTAAGGTGGTATCCCTTGGCGTTATGGCAACCGGCATTCTATTAATCGTAAGCAAGCCGTCTACAAACTGGTAGTTGTAGAACTGAGACAAAGCCAGTGATGCAGGTTTGGTTAAATCAGTTACGGCCGAAGATGCCTTCCTGGAGTATAACCCAATATCGCTTAAACTGGTTGCTAATGATGAAAAGCTAATATCTGTTAATCCTAAAGAATTTAAGGATATCCCTGTTTGTGCTAAAGGCGTTCCATTGATGGTAACTTCTACTGAATAAGGAGGAATGGCCTCGCCAAATCTCTTCACTGCATTATTAACCATAACCTTTACATTACTTACTGGTGCTGACAACAAATAAATTGAATCACTTACACCGCCATCCAGGCCACTGTTTGTAATCGGCGGATTATAAATGGCTAATGGCGGATTACCCAGGAATCCAGGAACGGTTACCGTAAGCTGGGTTGGGGATGTAATAACTGCCGGAATTGTGTCGTACTGGAAAATGACAGCGGTATTATTATTAAAATATTGCCCGTCAATCACCACTGTAACAGGAATATTAACTGCAGGGGTGCCATTGAAATTCAGCAGGTGGAAACTATCAATCACAGGGAAAGGTTTGGAGAATGTAAGCAAAGCCTTGTCTGCTTGAATAAATCCATATCCAGTGCTGTCATCATAACCAGGCGCACCCATATCAATTGCGCTGGATTGTAGCACCGTTTTCATTTGCGGTCCGGTAAAGGACTCTCCATTGAAATATTTTTTCTTAGCCTCTATCAATAATGCTCCTACAGCAGCAGCATGTGGAGCGGCGGCGGATGTTCCAAAGAAATTAGGTATTTGATCATGGTCAATATCTACCCCTTTAAAATCCACTGTGGTATTAACACCGTTTGGTGCGGCAATATCAGGTTTATTCCTGTTATTTCCTTTTACACTAATGCCACCTCTTGATGAAAAAGAAGCAATAGTAGGTGCTTTACCATACGCAGGCGTATTGGTATACAATACAGCACCCACTGTAATGGCACCGGCAGCATTTGCCTGCCCAACCACTGTACCTGTACCCAGGTTATTTTCGTCGATAGTACCGTCTCCCCGGAAAATAATATATTTAAACCGCACATTGTCTGTACCTCTTTTACGGGTAATAATAATTTTTGCTTGCACAGTAGCCTCCACAACAAAGGGCATTATTTCAAACGGATCGCCACCAAGGTTGTTCCTGTTAAAACCAAATAAGCTGTCGCCACTGGCAGTAACAAGATATATATCAAAGTCATTTTTTGCACCAGTAGCTGCGCCACAAATACCAGTTAATGAATAAAAATCATCATGCCACTGCATGGCAATGGTGTAAGTACCTTTGGTTAATGTAATAGACTGGTAAACATTGTTAGCGCCAAAATTGTGGGCTTTGCCTGAGCCTGCGAATTTAGCAGGTGGATCAATTGGATTGAAAACCGCTTCATAGGATTTAACACCAAAGTTGCCTGCAGATGTAAAATAATTTACGCCTGAAGCTGTAACCTGGTCTACTGCCTGTGCAATTACGCCATCGCAAAAGAATGGCTCGGTTATATAACTGATATCATCTACAATTACATTACAGCCAGAATCTTTTAATGCCCTGATACCATCGGCCATATTACCTGCACTGATAAAGCCTGAGCGGAAATATAATTGTGCACCCGGTGCCACATCATGCACAATCTGTAGCATGGCACGGCCTTCATCCGTAGCTCTGCCATAAGGATATTCTGCTGACACTTTTACCGGCAACGGATAGGCAGAACCTGTTTTGCCCGGTAAATCTCCCTCAAAAACATCTCTCGCTGCAGGGTCACCAAATTTGGTATTATAACTGTCACTCATCACCCCAACTTTTACCCCCTTACCGGAAATTTTCCACGCTTGTTTTGCTTTGTCAGAAGCCATGGCTTTATCTCCCTGTGTAAGAGCTATGCCTGTAATGCCCGATGCGATGGGTGTAAAGTATGGCCTTGCGTAGTTTATGTACTGCTGAAGCTGGTTCAACTTAGCTAAATTGCGTATTGGGATAAAGCCTGTAATAATTAATGTTGAATCGCCATTGTCAATAAAGTCTCGCATTCCATATGTAGAAGTTGACAGTAAATTTAATGTGTTATTGTACTTGCCATCAATAACAATCACTTCAATTAATACAAGTGTATCGTTTGTAACGGGGTCTTTTTTTATGAGGAAAATATTATTTGAAGCAGTTGTATCTGCCAGTGATGTTGGGAACAAATATAGTTGTGTCAACTCTGCACCAATCAAGCTGTCAACAAAGCCAGAAACCGGTGGCTTATAATAAGGGATAATGCAATTTGCTAACCGCACATTCAATGTAGCAGAGGCAGTGCAACCAACAGCATCCGTAACAGTATAACTATAGTTGCCCGGTATAAGGTTTGTAGTGTCGCTGCCAATGTAAGTAAATGGCGCCACACCATTTGTGACTACCAGCTTTACATTACCTGTTGTTTGTCCGCTTTCTTTACAAACGATTAGTGAATCTCCTGCGGAAGTGGTAAGTGAAATGTTGCAGCATTTTGTTCCTGTAATTACGCCACCCGGAGCTACCCAGTTTGAGGAAGCGCCTGATAGTGCAAAATTATTTAGAGTGCCGTTATTGCCATTTCCACTTGCATCTGTTAGGGTTGTAACAGCATTGTTGTTGCTTCCGGCCAATCCCTGGTTAAAATTATACGCTGCTAGTAAACCTGGTCTGGCAGAAGCGATTTCACAATTACGTGTAGCTGCAACTTCAGCGGTGGTTAATGAACTGCCCCACAAACGGAGTTCATCCATGCTTCCAGCAAAGTAGCTAGAGCCAAAGTAACTACCGAGTTTGACACGGTCAAAAAACGTGTTCAGGTTAATCGTACCGGTAGAGGGCGCTGCTGCGTCAATATACAGTTTGGCTGTACTGCTATCTTTTACCAATGATACATAGTGCCACTGGCCGTCGGCGATACTACCGCCTGCAACTTGTGCCGTGTTGCTATTACTGTTTTCCCGGTATGTTACCACGCCATTGGTTACAGAAAGACTGGCATTATTTAACGGGAAATCCGTGGCCTGCCACGATATTACCGTACCTGTTCCTGCTGCGGAGGAAGGTATTTTAAGCCATACAGATATGCTTTTAGAGGTTACGAATGGCAGAGATACATCATCATTAACACCATCAAAATTTAAAGCAGCGGCTGGTAATGCACATACACCAATACTGGCATTATAATCATCACAATCCTGGTTGTTTAAAATAAAGCCGGTTGGCTGAGCACATGCGTAAACAGGATAACTGCCATTACCCAATCCATCACCATCCCTGTCACGATAGTAAATAGTAGCAGCCGTTACTGTTACATTCTGTGTGCAGATAGCAGTATTATTTAACGCATCTGTAGCTGTCCACGTTACCTGAGTGGTGCCGATTGGGAAACAGGCAGGCGCATTATTTGTAAGGGTCGAAGCACCTGTACCACCCACGATTGTTGGGTATGGGGGGCCCACAACCAATACACCAATGGCTTTAGCGGGGTCATTGTTGAATCTAAATTCCTGGCAGAAAAAGTCAAGTGACATTTCCTGGGTAAGATAATATATGCCCGGGGTGGTAGGTGCGTTAAAACTAAAAGACGGGCTGGAAGTATATCCATTATTTATAACGGGTTCGCATCGCAAAGTTTGGAATGTTGACCCAAGACCAATAGAAGACTGTACGACGCAACCAGGGCAATAACCTGTGGCAGAGTTAAAAGCAACCGAATAGTTGTAAGACAGGCTAACTGTCGCACCAGGTGTTACAATAGCCTTGTTACCTCCGCTATTTAGCGATACATTGCTGTAGGTCAGTATTCTGTCAATTGAGTTCAATATTACCGTATTCGGCAATGTTTGTGGTGGTGTCAGGATTACATTGCATGCACCTGAAGGGCTATTTTGACAAATGGTAAGATTAGCTGCGCAAGTTATGACAGGAACAGAACAGTTTGTACTGTAAATTGCACCGGGATCTTTACTTCCGCTAAAGTTAGTATTCATAAATGCAGCATCATCTACCTGAATACAAGTAAGAAGATTACCATTTGCGGTTAAACCAGTAAGTTGCCTATTGTTTCCATTTTTTAAATTCAAACTAGTCAACTGGTTAGAATGACAACTTAGAGATGTCAATGCTGAATCTGAGGAAAGATCTAAACTTGCTATCAGATTACCCTGACAAGCCAGTGTAATTAATGACTTATTAGTTGAAACATTAAGACTGGTTAATTGATTTAGGGGAGTCAGGATGGTAGTTAATGCTGCAAGACCGGTTACATTCAAACTTGACAAGCTATTTTTTGTACAGTCTAAGAAAGTTAATCCAGTTGCGGTTGAAACATTTAAGCTGGTTAAGTTGTTTGTAGAACAATTCAAGAAAGTTAGCGCTGTATTAGTTGATACATTAAGGGTTGAAAGTTGATTGTTATAACAGATTAATGAAGTAATATTTACGAAAGCTTCTAAACCAGATAAGTTAGAAATATTCCGGCTATTTACGTCAATGGTTCCGGTATAAGCAGCCGCTTCCGTACATTCAATTTCACTATTGCCATTTGTATTTATGGAAAGATTAGCAACCAATGCGGCTTTAAAGTTTGAATCGGGGATATTAACGTAACAGGGCAATAACTCACCCACCTGGAAATCTGAAACAGTTGTGAAACCAGTAACCTGGAAAGTAGTATCGCTAAACTTTGAAAATGCAGGATATGTCCATGTACTGCCGTTATAGTCGCCTACAATATAATTTCCTGTATTCACCCCTGCATCTGCATCAATAATGTACCAGTTAAGCGTGGGCAACGCATTTGAAAATGTTAATCCAAAGTTAGCCATGTGCCAGTAACGGTTTACACTTTTTGCAGCATTTATGGTTGAAGTTGCAATATTTGGATGATCACCGTTAGTTGTAGAAATAAGCACGCCACCTGTTCCCGATACATTAGACAAGGCAAGAAATAAGGGCCTGTAGGCACCAACATTTCCAATGCGGTAAAATTTATTGCTGTTACCAGCAGGAAAATTCATTTGCATGTTTCCATCAACATACCAATCTGTGGCTGAATTGTTTTGAACAGAAGCAGAAGTTGCAATTATTATTTTGTTAGCGCCGTTTGTTATTACATTTCCAAAATTGAAGTTCAATAAAGATGTTATGGTCTGATCGCCAGCCAGGAATAAACCACCATTATTTGAGGTGGTTAATGTAGCAATTGTACCTACGCCACTAATGGTAGTAGAAGCTACATCTGGGCGTGGATTTAAAGTTGCGTTGATGGTACCATTATTTATCAATGTTAAACCTCTGTACTGCATACTGGAAGAAGGTCCATTAATTAAGGCACCACTCTTTACATTCAGTAGATGATTATTTGCCCAAACAGATGCTGCGTTTCCATTCAACTCCAGGTCAGTTCCTGCGCCATTATTGATTGTTAGTGTTGCTCCTGCTGCGCTGGGCTGAATTGTTGCTCCATTTTCCACAATGGTTTGATCAAGTGTTAAGTTGCTATTAATAAGAATATAGGTAGGGGCTCTTACAGTAATTATACCATTGAGAAAATCAGGAGCCACAGTAGCAGGGGCCCAGCTAACCCCGTTAAACCTTTCCCAGGTTGATGCATTTTCCCATGAAACCAAAACAGTATGGGCAGTTGTTATGATACTTCTATAATCACCAGCTGTTTGTGCATTCACTTTTAAAGTGTTCATACCCAGCAGGCATACAAAGCAAATAAATAGCGGAAGTGAAACCTTTCCAGGTTTAAAGAAAGCAAATCCGGTCAACATGTTTTTTGCGATAGTAGTAAATTTGTTCATTATTAAGGGTTTTAATTAATCAAATAATTTTCGATCTGCGTTTATGCGGTAACACAGGATGAATCATTTACTGTTTTAATGATTCATCAGTTATAGTAAATTCTTTGAAATCTTTTAGAGGGAATAAATAGGGATTGGAAATATTTAATAACAATGTTATTAAAGCGGATAAAACATAAAATAGTGGAAATGCTAAATTATGGATTTTAAACTGATAATTAACATTATTTTTAAATATTCTATAAAAAATTACGTAATCAAAAAATTACTTCTTGCAGGTATCAAATCATTCGCCTGTTGCTTGCCATTCCCCCTACTCCAACTCCGAATTGCAAAAGTTGGCTAACGGGGTACAAAAATCATAAATTTGAACAGCATTTGAAAATTAAAAATCGATGATTTTCTATGCTCAAAAAAAACGTTAGTCAGAATTTAAAAATTGATCTTCCTCTTGTCTGTTGTCTTAAAATATTTTACAAAGGACATTAGTTATTTCAATGATAAACAAACATACAATTTGAAATAATGACATCTAAGAGGAAAAGGACGAACAGGGCCAAAAACTGTCCGAATGAGGGGTTTTATTTACCGGGGAGATTAAAATAGATGAGAAATGATTAAAATAAATCCTGGAAATTTCAAAATATTTCTATGTTTTTAATTTAGGTAGAGAATATGTTGCAACAGCAATAGTTGTTTTTTATAAAATCATATATCGTCCAATTTAAAAATCGTTGGGAGGATTTAAGCCTGTTTAAAGATTAATTAAAAATCAACAATACTTTTTTTGAAATGAATTTCTTTTAATGATTTTTTTCTGCAAACCTCTTTTATCAGAAGATCATTGTTTTATCTTTGCAAAACTAAAATTGTACAATGAGTAATCAACCCGAGCAACCAAGCCAGATTAATATTGAAATCTCCGAAGAAGTTTCAGAAGGCAGTTATGCTAATCTTGCCATTATTACCCATAGCCACGCAGAGTTTGTTATTGACTTTGTAAATGTAATGCCGGGCACACCAAAAAGTAAAGTAAAAAGCCGTATCATATTAACGCCATTTCATGCCAAGCGTTTTATGAAAGCCATGATAGACAATGTGAAAAAATTTGAGGCTGCCAATGGCACCATTCAGGATATGGAGCAGATTGAAGTGCCATTTACATTTGGCGGACCAGCTGCACAGGCGTAAGTTTATTTTATAAAAGTCCGTTATCTGCAAAGCTGTAATACCCGTTTTCACTTACAATGATGTGGTCTTTTATTTTTATTTCTAAATGCTTTGCTGCTTCATTTATTTTATAGGTAAGTTCTTCATCTGCCCTGCTAGGTTTTAAATTACCGGAAGGATGGTTGTGGCATAATATCAAAGCTGTGGCATCTACTTCCAATGCTTTTTTTAATATAATTCTTGGGTCAGCAACAGTGCCCGTCATGCCGCCTCTGCTCATAATTTCAAAATGGTTTATTTTACAGGCAGCGTTCAAAAAAACTACTGCAAATACTTCGTAGCTAAAATCTTTAATGGTAGCCCTCAGGTATTCAGCAACTTCTTTGCTGCTTTTTACAACAGGCTTTTCCAGTGCAGCTGATGCCTGCCGCCTTCTACCCAATTCTAAAGCTGCGGCAATGGTTATGGCTTTGGCCTCACCTATACCTTTTATTTTTTGAAATGCAGCAATGGATAGTTTCCCCAGTTCATTCAGGTTGTTATTACCTAGCTTCATAATTTCTTTGGCTAAATCCACCGCACTTTTTTCTTTGTGTCCGTTATTAATTAAAATGGCCAATAATTCTGAATCACTTAAAGAGGCGGCTCCTTTTGTAAATAATTTTTCTCTCGGCCTGTCATCAACTGCCCAGTTTTTAATTGAACTGGATGTTTTGTTAATATCTTCCATTTTATAAATGTAAACAACCATTTTTAAATGATAGTTTTGCAGCAATTTATTTCCTTTCACTTATCCTCTAAGTATGATCATGTCTCATAATGCTAAACTTTTTTCTGGAACCGGATCACAATATCTGGCTGAAGCCATTGCCAAAAAATTTGGAGAACCTTTGGGTAAAGTAAATATTCAACGATTTAGTGATGGTGAAATTGGTGTTGAATTCCAGGAAAGTATCCGTGGCCAGTTTGTTTTTTTAATTCAAAGCACTTTTGCACCTACAGATAATTTAATGGAGTTGCTTTTAATGATTGATGCTGCAAAAAGGGCTTCTGCATATAAAGTTATTGCTGTAATGCCTTACTATGGCTATGCAAGGCAAGATAGAAAAGACAGGCCAAGGGTTGCTATTGGTTCCAAATTGGTAGCTAACATGCTTACTGCCGCCGGTGCAGACAGGGTGGTGACAATGGATTTGCATGCACCACAGATTCAAGGTTATTTTGATATTCCCGTAGATCACCTCGACTCTTCAGCTATTTTTATTCCTTACATAGAAAATCTAAATCTGGAGAATCTCACATTTGCCGCCCCGGATGTGGGCAGCGCTAACCGTATAAGGGAAGTAGCTTCTTATTTTGAGTGTGAAATGGTGATTTGTGACAAACACAGAAAAAGAGCCAATGAAATTGCAAGCATGGTACTCATTGGTGATGTTGCCGACAGGGATGTTGTGTTAATTGATGATATCTGCGACACGGGCGGCACCCTTGCAAAAAGTGCCCAGTTAATTAAAGATAAAGGAGCCAGAAGTGTACGGGCTTTTTGTACACATCCTGTTTTAAGTGGCAAGGCTTATGAAAATATCCAAAACAGTGTTTTGGAGGAGTTGGTTGTATGTGATACCATACCTGTAAAGCCTTTGTGCGAAAAAATAAGAGTAGTATCTACTGCTGAATTATTTGCCATTGCCATTAGAAATGCGTTGGAAAACAGAAGTATCAACAGCCTTTTTTTACGCAGCAGAATGAAAAACAGGAAATAATAATTGGGTGGGAGGTAAGCCACCAAAAGCCGGTTTAAATTTGTACATCTATTTTAATATTTATCCCCTACCTTCGCCGCTCAAAAAAAATAACAAATGAAATCAATTACAATCGAAGGACAAATCAGGACCGAATTTGGCAAAAAAGCCACCCGCCAACTTCGCCTTGAGGAAAAAGTGCCAGCTGTAATTTACGGAGGT
>JAYTTM010000052.1:0-2761 GCA_043745055.1 Chitinophagaceae bacterium
TTTTTGCTGTTACCTTTTACTTATATATCTTTATTGGGCAGCGGTTGTGGGCTGGACGTTAAAACGTCCAGCCCTGCGGCAAGCCCTGATCGTTGGCAGTAATACCCAGACCGAGTTATCATTTAGGCATAAAAAATCACATACTTGTCAATTTTCTTTTTTTGTTACGTTTTTAGGTGGACAGATTAGTATTTTTTTATTACAACTATATTTAATGGACGCAACTGATTTAAAACTGTATTTTATATGAAAATCTTACTTAGTTTACTATTCATCTTTCCCATTGTTTCAGTGGCTCAAAACAACTTCAGTCAGGATTGGCTTAAGTGTATTGTAGAATTGCAAAAGCCAGATTCAGTTGGAATATTAAGAACTCACGGAACTGGGTTTTGTTTATATAACTATAAAAGTCGAGAATTTACATACTTAGTAACTTGTGCTCATGTATTAAGGAACTCATTTATTTACGTTAGAATTCCTGCGTCTGATTCAGCTACAATTAAATTAGGTAAAGCTAAAATGAATTTAAATGTTGAAGGGAGAGTTTGGTCGTATGATGGATTTTCATTTACAACAAAAGTTGATTTAATTAAGAGTAAAACATTCTTGGTGAATGATACATTAGACATTGGAATTGTTAAGTTTCCATATTCAGGTATTATTATGACAACCCCTAAAGACACTACAAATTTAGTGAACCTTTCAAAAATATCTAACTCAAGAATCAGGGAAAAGAAAGACGTAGAGGTCGGTACTAATATTTATTTTGTTGGATTTCCTTTGGGTATTGGAAGTTCAGAAGGTTATTATGGAATAAAAGCATTTTCAGATGTTAAAATAAATCCACTTGTTAGAGGTGGAATTGTAGCATGGAAATCAGATGAAAATAGTCAATTTTTAGTAGATGGCATTTCATATAGTGGCAATTCTGGAAGCCCTGTTTTTTCGCAAGGTGATCTATTCGGCAAATATCAACCATCATTAATTGGAATGGTATTGGGACACCTAAGTGATTTGACAGTTCAGCAAGCCGATTTAAATCAAGGTTTAGCAAGATGTATCTGGATTGATGAAATTCTAAAACTAAAAGACAAAGTAGATCTTTTACCTAATAATTAAGAGTGACAAAATTAATAGTACTACTGCCAACAAAAGTATTGCTGCAAGTGGGGCTTGACCTTGTAATCTTCGACAGCAGCAACGTGGCATCTTTTGTTCGGGCTGGACGTTAGTAATTTAGCTTTCGGTAGTTATCTTCATCATCAGTATTTCAATCGGCATTTGTTCCGGGCTGGACATTCAATGAATCCCCCACCTGCAGCAATACTCGACCGTTGGCTGCAAGCATTGTGCAGACCCTATAATTCAACCAGAAACAATAAAACTCAACTTCAATGACAAAATATTTTTTCTTTGTAGGACTTCTTTTTTTGACAACTGCTTGTAAACAAAATGCTGACAAGAAAGACGAGACAGTTAAAGTAGAAAAGCAAAATACTTTTCAGCTTTATTCAAAAAACGTTTTAGACACGTTTTCTATTTTTGTAAATCTGCCTAACGACTACAACCCTCAACAAAAAGAAAAATATCCTGTTGTTTATCTTTTAGACGCTAACCTATATTTTGATATTCTTGCAACTACTATTAATAAATATTCAGAAGTTGGTTTAGCACCATCCGTAATTTTAGTAGGAATTGGCTATAAAGATTTTCCGACAATGGACTCGTTACGAACCAGAGACGACACTTACCCTACGGCAATTCCAGAATATCAAATGGCAGTAAGCGGTGGTGCAGACAAGTTTTTATCTTTTATAACCAATGAACTTATTCCGCAAATTGACAAGGAATATAGAACTGATACATCTAAACGTGTACTTATGGGACACTCTTTAGGTGGATATTTTACAACTTATACAATTCTTCAAGATTTGTTAGGCAAAAGCAATAGTTTCAATAGTTACATTGCCGCAAGTCCGTCTATTCATTATAACAAATATTACTTGTTAAACCAGTTAAAAGAAATTGCGGCACAAAAAAACAGACACAAAAAAATAAATTCATACATCACATTTGGCGGACAAGAAGATGCTGAAAGCAAAACTGATTCAAGTGTTATGAAACTTGCCGACTTGACAAATCAGTTATCAAATTTATTTTCAGTTAAGCAATCCGATTATATAAATTATAAGAGCGACATATTTTCAAACCTTGACCATATGGATACTCAAATGCCGACATTTATAAAAGGACTGCAATGGACATTAAGCGAAAAAAGTAAATGACAGCCTTCAACAAAATATGCCAGCAGCCAACAAAAGTATTGCTGCAATTGGGGCTGGACGGAAGAACAATCATCAGCAGTGCATATCCAGGCTTTGGTTTCGGCGGACGGAGTTCTGTTGAGCATTAGTTCTTATCATCAACTTTTAATTATTAATTTAGCTTCAGTTCCGGGCGGACAGTTGGTCAATTCCCCAACTGCAGCAATACTCGAACGTTAGCCGTCACATTAGTGCAATCTGTTTGATAATTTAAAAAAGACAATATGATTAATTTTATCCCACAATTGGTTGATCTTAAATCGCCATTGTCAGACCCAGAAGTTTTTACAAGCAACTTAGCTAATAAAAGTCTTGCCGCACAAATGGACAAAAAACTTGAAGGGAAATTTTGTCCCGACCATCCACACTTTGAAAATACCATAGTTGTTCATTTTAAAAAGGACGGTGCTATAATGACAGTTCAATCGTTTTGTTGC
>JAYTTM010000053.1:0-2760 GCA_043745055.1 Chitinophagaceae bacterium
ACAATCAGCTTTGCAATGAGCGGATCGTAATAAATGGGTATGGTCATTCCTTCTTCATAACCATCATCTACCCTTATGCCTTCGCCTGTAGGTTTTACATATTTGGTAAGGGTGCCGATAGAGGGCAAAAAGTTGTTCAGCGGATCTTCTGCATATACCCTTAGTTCAATGGCATGGCCATTTAAAACAAGGTCATCCTGTGTAAAACTCAGCTTTTCGCCACGGGCTATTTTTATCTGTTCTTCTACCAAATCCAAGCCGGTAATCATTTCAGATACGGGGTGCTCTACCTGCAGCCGGGTATTCATTTCAAGGAAATAAAAATTCATTGCATCATCCATCAAAAATTCAACCGTTCCGGTACTAACGTAGTTGCATGCTTTTGCAACCATCACAGCAGCATCGCCAATCTGTTTTCTCAATTCTGGCGTGATGATAGCCGATGGTGTTTCTTCCACTACTTTCTGATGACGGCGTTGAATACTGCACTCTCTTTCAAAACCGTGAATAACATTGCCGAATTTATCGGCCACCACCTGCACTTCTATATGGCGTGGAGAGCTTACATATTTTTCCAGGAATACAGCGCCATCGCCAAATGCAGACTTTGCTTCGCTGATGGCCCGGTTCATTTGTTCCTCAAAGTCGGCTTCTTTTTCTACAATCCTCATGCCCTTACCACCACCGCCGGCAGAGGCTTTTATCAAAATAGGATATCCAATTGCTGCTGCCACTTTTTTGGCGTAGGGTATATCCTCAATCGCTTTGTCTATACCTGGCACCATCGGGATATTGAATTTTTTTACACAATCCTTTGCTGCCAGCTTTGATCCCATCACCCTCATAGCTTCCGGTCCGGGACCAATAAAAGTAATGCCTGCATCTTCTACCTTTTGCGCAAAATCTGCATTTTCACTTAAAAAACCATAGCCGGGGTGAATGCCATCTACGCCGAGCTCTTTGCAAAATGCAATTATTTTATCGCCGTTTAAATATGACTGACTGGAGGCAGGTGCGCCAAGGCAAACGGCTTCATCTGCAAACAATACATGCGGCGAATGCCGGTCTGCTTCGGAATAAACAGCTACCGATTGTATGCCCATTTTGCGAATGGTCCGCATAATCCTTAATGCAATTTCTCCCCGGTTTGCAACTAATATTTTTTTCATTTATTGAAAGTAAGTTGTTAATAAAAAAGTTTAATACGCATTGTTGCAGGATTATTCCAGTTCAATCAGCACCTGGCCTTTTTCTACTGCCTGACCTTTGGTAACTATCACTTTTTTAATGGTTGCGTTGATAGGTATTAAAATGCTGTTCTCCATCTTCATGGCTTCCAGTATCAGCATTTTATCGCCTTCTTTTACTTCCTGCCCATCACATACTGCAATCTCCAAAACAAGCCCTGGCATGGGCGCTTTTATTTCCTTAATTTGTTTGGCAGCTGCAATGCCAAAACCCATTGTTTCCAGCATTTGGTCAAGCTCATCATTAATTTTAATGGCAAAAGTTTCGCCATTTACTTCAATACTTAGTCTTTTACCACTTACATCTGTCTCTACCAAGTGGGCATTTACCGACTGGTGATTTTTGATCAAATGAAATTGGGTGGGAGATTTTTGTATGACATCAATCGCTTTAATTTCAGCTGCTGTAAACGTAAAAACAAAATCGTTTGCCTTTACTTTATATTTAGGGTTACTTTCAAGCATTTAGCAATGTATTTTTTTGTAAGATAATTGAATCCAATTTGGAATAAAACTTTTTCCTGGTTATTTAGTAGAGTGATGAAGTTTAGGAACTAACCAGATTTTTATTGTGATCCGATACAGTCTGCAAGATTGAAATTTATTATTTATTTACACATGACGATGCTCATTCAAAGGCGGAATTAGTATCAGTTAACAGATCAATATAAACTGCTTTTAAAAGCATTCCATTCTTTCATAAAAATAATCTGCAAAACAGAAAGTAGCCAAAATTGTAAGTTTAGCAAAGGGTAAACACCTGACGCAGTAAGGCGCCTGAATGAATAATTTGAAATTCCAAATAGTGTTTACACTCAAAAAGCAATTAAAAAAATACCGCTTTTTAGCTATTGCATTCTTTATTTTTTTTATTCGTTTTCATGTTGGTCTATTCGTTTAACGCTTACCCTAAGTAGTATTTTATATCAAAATAGTTTTATTAGGAAACAATAATTAAAAATGTTCTTAATAATTCCATTTGCAAATTCACAAACAAGGAAGCAAGGGTAAAATTGAAAAAAATTTATCCGTCAATTCATGATTAACAAAACACTAGATTCAGCCATAAATGTGTGAATCATGTAATTATCTTTGTTACTTATGTAACATTTACATTTAGATTCTGCACAACTTTACATTGCAATGATTAAATTGCAACTTAAAATATAAAATAGATAAAATGAAAAAAATTATTATTTTTCTTCTCATGGGTACTCTTTTCAACACTGTAGTAAAAGCGCAAACAAAAGAAGTAAAAAAAGATGAAAAAGTTCTTAAGAATACTATTAAAAATAAAAAAGAAGAAAGACGTGAGGCAGGTAAAGACCTTGCCCATTTAAGAATAAAAGAAGCTATGGAAGAGCGCAAAGAGGTTAGGCATCTTCGCAAAAGTAGTCACAGGCAAGGTAAGCACTTAAAAAAACATGGTGTAAAACATCCAATGAAAACTGCAAAAGATAAAATAAGGGTTGAGAAAGAAATAAAGAATTAAATGAAGTAATAGATTTAAAGT
>JAYTTM010000054.1:0-10216 GCA_043745055.1 Chitinophagaceae bacterium
GAACTGCTGAAATCTTACCTGGTATCCGATAACGTTTGGGACGAAATGGTAGCCAATACTGATGTTAGAGAACAGTATAGCAAGGCAGTTCATTTTTTAAATCAGCTTAGCACAGAGGAGCTTAATAAAAAGGAAGAGCTGGCCAAGCGCTTGTTTATGAGCCAGGGTATCACCTTTACGGTGTACAGTAGCGGTGAAGGCATTGAAAAAATTTTTCCATTCGATATTATTCCACGCATTATTACTGCCAGCGAATGGGATTACATTGAAAGAGGCATTAAGCAAAGACTAAAAGCACTGAACCTTTTTTTAAAAGATATTTATCACAACCAGTTTATTATAAATGACGGCGTAATGCCGGCTGAGATGATTTACAGCTGCCCACATTACCTGCGGGAGATGCAGAATTTTCCTGTACCGTATGATATCTATGTTCATATTTCCGGCATCGATTTAATCCGCAACAACGATGGATCCTTTTATATTTTAGAAGATAACCTTCGTACGCCGAGTGGTGTAAGTTATATGCTGGAGAACAGGGAAATAACCAAACGCATTTTCCCCGACCTATTGCCACAAAATAATGTGCGTAGTGTAACGGAATACCCACATATTCTGCATAAAAATCTGGTATCCTTGTCGCCCAGGCAAATCAGTAATCCTACAATTGTACTGCTTACGCCTGGTATATATAACTCAGCTTATTTTGAACATACTACCCTTGCCAGATTAATGGGAGTAGAGTTGGTGGAAGGAAGTGACCTTGTTGTGAGTAATCATAAAGTGTTTATGAAAACCACCGCTGGCCTGCAACAGGTAGATGTTATTTACCGCAGGGTAGATGATGATTTTTTAGACCCTCTGATATTTGACCCAGGCAGCATGCTGGGAGTAGCCGGAATTATGAGTGCCTACCGAAAAGGAAACGTAGCTATTGTAAATGCAGTAGGCAATGGAGTTGCAGATGATAAAGCCATTTATACTTTTGTGCCGGCCATGATTCGCTACTACCTGAATGAAGAACCCATTTTAAAAAACGTGCCCACTTACCAATTAGGAAAAGACGACGAGCGGGAACATGTTTTCAAAAACATTGAGAATATGGTAATTAAAAAAACCAACGGCAGTGGGGGCTATGGCATGCTTATGGGCAGTGCTGCCAGCCAGGAAGAGATAGAAATTTACAAGGCAGAAGTTTTGGAGGCTCCCAGAAATTTTATTGCCCAACCCATCATCAGTTTAAGCAGTGTGCCCTGTTATATGGATGGTAAACTTAAGCCACGCAGGGTTGACTTAAGGCCATATGCCTTGTGCGGACCGGATGGAATTGAAATTGTACCAGGTGGCTTAACAAGAGTTGCATTAACAGAAGGATCGCTGGTTGTAAACTCATCGCAGGGAGGCGGCAGTAAGGATACATGGGTATTGGCGCCCTAACCAAGCCCCCCTGCCCCCCAAAGGGGAGGGCGATTCGGGAATTTGAATACCTTTTATAAATAAGAATTGACAGTATTAAAAACCAACAGTATGAAACAAATTATTCTCCATAGAGAAAAAGGCACTTGCCTTGAACCCCCCTTTGGGGGGCAGGGGGGCCGGAGGGGATCTTATGCTTAGCAGAGTAGCCGATAGTTTATACTGGATGAGCCGATACATGGAACGTACTGATGGCATCCTACGAATGTTGAAAATTAACTATGCCTCATCGCAGGATGATATACAGGAGTTTTCATGGATGCCGGTGTTAAAAATCTTTACATTTTTAAAGGAAGAAGAAGCACTGGCGCTGGCCCACAATACCCGGGCTGTACTGCAGTTTATGGTTATTAATAAGGATAATCCAAATTCGGTATTAAACATTGTTACCATGGCAAGGGAAAATGGCCGTAGTGTGCAGGATCATATTACTAAGGAGATGTGGCAATGCCTCAATGATTTTTATCATACCATGAGGGAGGAGAAATTAGAAAAATGGCTTCTAAAAGAAGATCCTATTTCTATATTGGATAACCTGATAAAAAAAGGACTTTTATATTTTGGCACTACAGACGTTACCATGGCAAGAGGGGAAGGAAATGCTTTTATAAATATTGGTAAATATTTGGAAAGGGCCATGCAGAGTAACGATATTCTCGACATTAAATTCAGCAACCTGAATTACGAAATGGATAAACTAGCAGATACCACCTACTGGAAATATTTGCTGATGTCCATCTCCGGGTATGAGTTGTATTTAAAAACATACCGAAGTGGTTTTGAAGCAAAAAATGTGGTAGAACAAATTGTGCTGAACGATCAGTTTCCGAGGTCGGTAATTTATTCCATCAACAGGCTGCACCGATATTTTGAACGATTGAAAAATGATGGCAATGCTGCAGCTTTTCATCACATTGAATTTATGATTGGCAAGCTAAAAAGTAAGGTGCAATTTTCAACTGCAAATACAATTTTTGATGAAGGATTGCAGGTTTATTTGCATGATACTAAAAATAAATTATCAGAAATTGGCAATACGCTTAATGAGCAGTATTTTGCTTATTCCTAACCATCATTTTAATACGGGTTTCCCATTTCAATAACCATATATCACAACCAACCATATGCCCCGATTTGTTATACATCATGTTACCAAATATACTTACCCCGAAGCAGTGAGGGACAGCGCCAACCAAATAATGCTGTACCCTGTAAATGATAAAAACCAATTTGTGCAAAACCAGCAAATTGCAATAACCGGCAACCCTGTTCTTGAAATTTACAAAGATTATTATGGCAACGAGGTAGGTTCTTTTACCAACGTTGCACTCCATACAGAACTAAGGATAGACTCAACCATTTCTGTAACTACTACTCCAATTACGTGGCCTACAGATGAAGTACCCACCACACAACAATGGGCTCACCTGCAGGAAATAAAATACGTTATCCCTTTTATTGATTTTTTAAAGCAGGAAAACTTTGATGCTTTGCCTGAATTGAAAGAAGTGGCCGATGCTGGTTTTTATAAAACGGTATCTGTATTTATTGCTGTACAACAATTGAACGAATATGTTTATAAAAACTTTCAATACATAAAAGGCATCACCAGCGTTACCACCACATTAGATGAAATATGGAAATTGAAAGCAGGTGTATGCCAGGATTTTGCGCACATCCTTTTGTCCATGCTACGTTTACTGGGAATACCTGCCCGGTATGTAAGTGGATATGTTTGTCCACACGACCACAACCTGCGTGGCGAGGGCGCTACCCATGCCTGGGTGGAAGCCTATCTTCCTTTTTATGGCTGGCTGGGGCTTGACCCTACCAACAACTGTGCGGTGAGTGATTTACATGTACGCCTTGCGGTAGGCAGAAACTTCAGTGATTGTTCGCCGGTAAAAGGAACCTATAAAGGCACTGCCAGGCAGTCGTTGGAAGTAGGGGTATCTGTACAACATGAAGATGGTTTGATTTCAAAAGAAGTTGCGGCAATATTAAAACCGCAGGCAATTACAATAAATTTAGATGAAGGAGCTGGTGTTGATAATAGCTACAGAAGATATATGCAGATGGTACAGCAACAACAGTAGATATTATTGACCTCAATAATATCAATTTGCAAGTATAATATTTTTTTTAAATGCTGCTATATTACTGTCAGTAAACAGATAGAATATTCTAATAAATAAGGGTATAATAAGTGCTATTAAATGTTCATTATTTGTAACAGCTCCAGTTTAATCAATAAGTATAATAACCAACATTACCTGCCAGTTGGGAAACCTGTAAAACACCAACTATTTTTATTTATAAAACACCAGAAACCATTACATACGGGATATAGCTAATTTTTTTACTTCAAAAATTATCATTGTATTTCTTCAAAGTCGTTACTTTTAAATATTACCTTCCTATCCTTAATTATACAAATGGCCACCCGTAATTATTTTTCTTAATTTTTAAATCCTATGGATCTGGTGCGTAATAAAAAAGTATTGCAGGCAAACCCTACCTTAGCACCGGTAAGAATTGAGCCCGAAAAGTTAAAAATATTTGTGTACGATGATGCTGCCAGCATAGAAGTAAAAGAATTAGCAAATGTGTCCGACTTTTTTAGCTATGAGGATTCACCAAAAGCCACCTGAAAAAATGTTGACGGATTAGGAAAAACGGGTATTTTAAGCCATGGTCAACGCCCCAAAATGGATGAATTAAACGGGATTGTATTCTGTGTACTCAGCATGCTCTATTTTAATTAAAAAGATTCTGCCGTAGAAACAGAACAAACCAGTATTACACTCGGAAAAAACGTTGTTATAAGTTTTCAGGAAGATGCCTACAGGGATGTGTTTAACCCATTGAGGAAAAAGCTTAAAGTAAATAATACCAAAGTGCGTAAGCAAGGGGCAGATTTTTTGTTTTACACCTTAATTGATTTGATCGTTGATAATTACTTTGTGGTAATGGAAAAACTGGGCGATAAAATTGAAAACCTGGAAGAGGATATTGTAAGAAGCCCCAATACAAAGAGCCTTGCAAAAATAGATATGTTGCGCAAAGAAATGATTGTACTAAAAAGGAATGTTGGCCCGGTAAGAGAATTGGTTAGTGGCATATTGCGCAGTGAAAGTGAATTAATTGAAGAACGAACCGAGAAAAATTTTAAAGATGTTTATGACCACATCCTACAAGCTAATGAGCTTGTGGAAAACTACCGGGATATGATGATGAACTTACATTACTTGTACCTGAGTAATGTGAATTTAAAAATGAATGAAGTAATGAAAGTAATGGCCATTGTTACCTGTCTGCTGGCGCCTGCCACAGTAATTGGTGGCATTTTTGGGATGAACTTTGAAGCAATACCAATGCTGCACAACATATGGGGCTTTTTTATCTCTGTAGGGTTGATGTTGTTTGTGCCATAGGCAATGATCAGGATTTTTCGGAAGCGGGGCTGGTTTAAGCTATAATTCTCCTTTTTACAAATTTAGTAACCCGGATTTTTTTTTAAATCCAATGGGTATTGCTGGTGTTTCCAAAAAATATATCCCGCCGTAATTGTGTATCTCCAATATTTAATATACTTTCATCCTAGTTTTCATAGGGTACGGATTAAAAACGAACTGGGGTTTCTACCCCGGTTCTTTTATTTATGGTCAATAAGGAAAATTTCTATGCTGATTGTTTCATATAATTAACTCACTTACGCTCGTTTTAATTTTACTTACCAGAATTGTAATTTTGTGGCTTTATTTTTAATAATAAACTTAATGAATCACTCACATGAACAATAAAAAAAAGCCTGATGTTGACGTTATAATGGATATTTTGAATGAAACATTAAAGGCAAATCCGGCTGCTGCATTTGTAGAAAGTCTGTTGTTTCAATACAAGGAAAGAGGAGGACTTAGCAAAAAACAACTTGAGGGATTACATAGCAAGGCTTCAAAAGTATCAACCATTGCACCAGGTAAATTAGCAACCCTGGAGGCCATCATTTTAAAAAGACCTACCAGGTATAAATCAACAATGCCGGTAAATATTCCGGCACCGGTTAAAGACACTTCATGGGGCGATACAATGGAAGCCATCCTGCAAAAATATCCACAGCACAAAAGAGTTTTATTTTTAAAAGCCAGGTACGATAACAATGAATTACTTTCTGCTGCCGATAAAACGGAACTGGAGCGGTTTAAAAAAATATTATTATAAAAGCAAAAAAAACCTGGACAATTGTCCAGGTTAGCATTTATGTTATTTCAAAGGGAAATTCGATTGTAATTGTTTTGCATATTTTAACTAAATAAACCACCCTTTTTTAATTGTGTTGTACCTTCTCCAATCAAAAAACCATTTTGATATATCTGAACTTTATAACTACCCATTTGAAAACTTTTGGCTTCTGGGACAAAAGCAAACGCTACATTTTTCTTTTTAGCAGTTTCCACATCTACAGGCACTTTTGCCGTAAATGATTTTTCTCCATCTTCACGTGTTGTAAAAGTTCCGTTTCCACCAACAGCTGTCTGCATGGTTTTTCCATCTGGTCCGGTAATTAAAACAAACAGGTCTGTAGTACCATTTTGTGCAATACGATTATTTACATCAAATGAAATTAATAGTTTGTCAATACGCTTTGCAACAGTGGTTTCTTTTTCTTTGCCATTACCTTTTACATTGATGGGTTTAACCATAATGTTGGAGGCATTTAATGTAGATGCGATGTCAACTTTTTTATCCAGATCTAGTTTAGCAGTAGTTGTAGTTACAAGATCTTGTGTTAGCTTTTCTTTGTCTCTTGTTAACACTACTTTATCCTCGTTTAATACTTTATTTTCGTCTGTTAAACGTGCAATATCTGCTTCCATTCCGGTAATCTTCCCGTTAAGATCGGCAATTAATTTTTTTGCTCTTCCCAACTCTGCGGCTGTTGCATTTTTCTTATTTAGTATACTGCGTATTTCAGCTTTAACCTTAACTATTTCAGCATTTTTTTCTGTTAACTTACCTTCCATACCCTTGGTTACAGTAGCCATAGAATCAAGCCTGGCAAGAGATGCATCAAAATTATTTTGTACATCACTTTTCTCATCAACTACTTTTGCAATCTGTACTTCTTTTTGTTGAATCTGTTCAGTTGATTTATTTTTATCAACCACGGTATACGCTCCAAGTCCAACTACACATGCGGCCAACACACCAATAATAATGTTTTTGTATGGTGAATTACTGCGGTTAGAAGGCATTGTTTCTGTTTCAAAATTTGTTGTGCTCATAATAAATATTTTATTGAATGAATAATAGTTTTTTTAATAAGGATATTGATAGATTATTTGGCGCCTTCACCCAACTTATTCTAAAACCGTGCCATTAAATTTTTTGGTAAAACCATCAACAAGTCTTTCGCATTTTGTTAACTTTTACAAAATAGCTTGTCACACGCTGAAAATAAGCGGTTAAAAAATTGTTGAAAAAATATAAATATGGGTTGCAGAAAAAATTACGGAGATTGTAAATTACGGAGATTTTGTTCAAACTAACCTGCTAACAGATTCATCATCTTCCTTAAAAAAAGAAGGAATTATTGTATAAAACAGCGCAATTATAAAACGTTTTTAAAATTAGTTTCTTTTAAATTGCCTTGGTTTTCCGGCACCTTTTGATGAGTCTTTAAAAGACGATTGATTGGGTGTATATGCAGGCACTTCGCCAAATTGAACAGGTACTTCACCCTTGGGTACGGGTTTGCCAAGCAGCTTTTCAATAGCTGCAAATTTGCGCTGTTCTTTAACGCTAACAAAAGTAATGGCCGATCCTTCTGCGGCTGCCCTTGCGGTGCGGCCAATGCGGTGAACATAATCTTCACCGTCATGCGGTACATCGTAATTAATTACCAACCCAATGTTATCTATATCAATGCCCCTGCTTAGGATATCCGTTGCCACCAGCACTTTTAACCGGCCACTTTTAAAATGCATCAATACCTCTTCCCGCTTTTCCTGTTCCAGGTCGCTATGTATTTCCTCTACCGCAAGGCTTGTTCTTTTAAGATCCCGGGTAAGTTGCTTTACGCTGATTTTACTGCTACAGAAAACCAATACCGAATCAAAGTTTTTCGACAATAAAATATGCTTAACAAGGGGTATTTTCTGTGTATCATACACCATATAAGCCAGCTGTACAATTTTTTCGTTGGGCTTACTAAGAGAGATATTAATCTCAACCGGCTGGTGCAGTATTTTTCTGGCAAGTTCTCTTATTTTATGCGGCATGGTAGCAGAGAAAAGCAGGTTTTGCCTTTTGGCTGGCAGCGCATTAATGATACGCATAATATCGTCATAAAAACCCATATCCAGCATACGGTCTGCCTCATCCAATACCAGGTATTTTAATCCCTTCAATTTTACATAACCCATATTTATATGAGAAATCATTTTCCCCGGCGTGCAAACCACCACATCTGCGCCAGCACTCAGTGCTTTTTTTTCCTGTACAAATGCATTGCCATCTCCACCGCCATATACAGCGATTGAACTTACCGAAGTGAAGTAGGAAAGGCCTTCCATGTGTTGAGCAATTTGTACTGCCAATTCTCTCGTAGGCACTATAATCAACGCAGTAATGCTATTGTGATCGATAGGTGCAGAAATAATATTATTAATTAATGGCAGTAAAAATGCAGCCGTTTTACCGGTGCCTGTTTGTGCTGATGCAATCACATCCTTTCCCTCTAGTACTAAGGGTATTACCTGTTCCTGCACCGGAGTGGCATCTTCATAGCCCGATGCTTCAATACCCTCTACTAACCTGCTGTCGAATTCAAAATCTGTAAACTTCAAAATATATATTTTGTGATAATCAAGATAAATTAATGTCTACAAATATAATCAGTTAATTGCGATGTTTGGCGTGTTAGATTATAGCGTTGATATAGGATGATAAAAGTAATGGGTTATTGAAGATTTGGATGGTATTTAAGATTGCAATGTATTTAATAGGTAAGTGCTGAGTTGAAAGCTCAACACACTTTTATCTTATTTTAATTGATTGGCAATAATACCTGCAACTCTAATTTAATTATACTCGATGGATAGCTGGTAAATACCTGGTTTCTTTACCCTTTGTTTATTAACTTTAATTGCTGGTGTACTTATAAATCGGAATTTTGAAGCACCATTAATACAATATCTAAACAACGAATTAATTTCTCATGAGTATTTTAAACAATCTTAAAAAAATAAAGCCAGTGCACTGGTTGTATAATATCCTCCATTATAAACAACTGGTCCATAACAGAGAGGCTTTTAAAAAATTCAATATTAATAAAAAGCTGTTTGATACAATCTCCAGTAAAGATTTTCCAGACAAGGTATCAAGGGCATGGTTAGATGTGGGGGATTCAGTCATGTTAGCTCCAAAGAAAGAAGGGTTCCAGCATTTTTCAAAAGAAAATCAACAAAAAATAACAGACTGGAGCAGCATTGGTTACATAATACTCAACAGTTTTTTCACAGCCGAAAAATGTGATACTATCAGCAACGAAATTGATCGGCTTTTAAAAACAGGCCAGCTTCATTTTACCAATGGCAATAAATTAATGTTTGCGAATAAAAAGTCGGACATTATAAAAGCTGTTACCTGGCAACAGGATTTAACAGCCATCTTATCTTTTCTGCTGGATAAGGAAGTTGTTCCATTTCAAACAATCAATTTTATTACCGGCAGCCAGCAAAGGGCTCATTCAGACAGCATCCACATGACCACCTATCCATTGGGATACCTAATTGCTGTATGGATTGCACTGGAAGATATTGACAGCGAAAATGGCCCGCTTTTTTACTACAAAGGCAGCCATAAACTACCCTACCTGCTTAATGGCGGCTTTAATGAAGGAGCAACAGCTCTGTTGCTGGGTAAAAAAGATTATGAAGATTATGAAGATGTTTTGGAAGAGATGGTTGTAAATAATAATTTTCAAAAACAGGAATTTCATGCCCGAAAGGGAGATGTTTTTATATGGCACGCCAATCTTGTACATGGCGGATCTCCGATATTAAAAGACAATTCTACCCGAAAAAGTATGGTAATACATTATTATGCTAAAGACGTTATTAAATACCACGAAATAACAGAACGCCCCTCATTGTTGTCAAAGGACTAATTTTGATTTAGTTAAAGGTGTAGCCTTTTTTTTTGGAGAATATAATCACTATAAAACGACCTTCCCTGAAAATATCAATAGTAAGATGTTAACTGTTTAACCCGGCGTTTTCCTGTTCCTCAACCAGTTTATTGTTTTTCCACCACCTAACACCAATAACGCCTACAAGGGCAAAAGGTGCCAGCATTAAATATAGGATACCACTGTTTAATCCCTGTGCAGGCTTTTCACCCAGTTGCTGGGCGGTTTTGGTACACATGGCGCATTGGGCATAGGTATTACCGGCTATGCAACAACTTAAAAGTATAATGGAGAATAGTAAGATGATTTTTTTCATTTGATAATGTAAAGTTAGGAGGTAATTTATAAACAAGCTGTTTTGTTGAATAAAAAACGCCCATTGGTTTTTGCAGTAGGGACAAAATTTAACCCACTTTACAGATAAGAAAGCGATATGTTCTTCGATAAACGAGATGTTTTTAATTTACGGGAACAGAACAGTTGGCTTGATATACTTAACCTATATTTAAGAAGCCGATTTTAATAAAAGTAGAGAATAATCCTGGTTCA
>JAYTTM010000055.1:0-2741 GCA_043745055.1 Chitinophagaceae bacterium
TTTTTTTCTTACCAAATTTAATAATGTACTGTAATTAAAAAAGGCTATGAGGCAATATGCCCCTCATAACCTTTTTATAATTAATCTTGAAAATTATAAAACAATTTCACGAGAAACTTAACTCTTAGTTGACTTATTTTTAAGGCTTTGTACTTTCTTATTGGTTTCCTGCATGGCCATTATCCTTTCCTGCAGCTTGCTTTGCTTTACTGGCTTCTTTCTGTTTTCTTCAATTTGAGCCAGGATTTTATCATGATTAATGATGTATTTCTGAATTACAATTTGCAAAATAAGTGTAATGGTATTTGAAATGGTATAATACCAGGTGAGTGCAGCTGGCAACCCATTAAATACGCCCAACAGCATTACTGGAAATATATAAGGCATATATTTCATTACCGGGTTAGAGTTATCCTGCATACTGCTCATGCTGTATATAGAAATCAGCAAACTGGTAAGCGTAGCTGTAATAGTGAATAAACTTACGTGATCCCCGTAAAAAGGTATGGAAAAAGGAATATTGTAGATTGAATCGTATGATGCCAGATCTTTAGCCCATAAAAAACTTTCTCCTCTTAACGAGATGTTTGATTGAAAGAAATAATACAATGACATAAAGATGGGTATCTGCAGCAATGCCGGAAGACAACCTCCTAATGGACTAACACCTGCAGATTTCCATAGTTTCATCTGATCCATACTAAATGCCTGCTTATCCTCACCATGCTTTTCCTTTAGTTTATCAATTTCAGGCTTCAAGGCCTTCATTTTAGCGCCACTAACATAGCTCTTATATAAAATAGGTGATGTTAGCATTCTGATCATTAGTGTGAGCAATAGAATAACCATTCCCATACTCGCCACATGCTGGCGTATAAAATCAAATACAGGCAATAAAAAATGCCTGTTAATATATTTTACAAAAGCAAAAACACCACTACCGTAAGGCACTATGTTTTCCATTCGATTGTTGTATTGCTTCAAAATATTATAATCACTTGGCCCAAAATAGAACTGTAACGGAATTTGAGTATTGCCGCCTGTTGTAGCTGCATTAATTTTAAAATTTGCACTTGTCTGAGCAATTAAATGAGTTGACGTATCTGGCACTACCCATTGTACGTCGGCAGATTGAAATTTATTTTTATTGATTAATGTTGCTGCAAAAAACTGTTGCTTTAATGCAATCCATTCTACAGGCTTCTCAAATTTCTTTTCGCCAGAATTGGTTCCAAACGATTCAAAATCATATTTATCATCAGTTAAATAGCTAAGATGAGATTGTTGCTTTTCAAAATGTATATCCTTTTCAACTTTTTGAGTAGCTACCTGCCAGTTTAAATTGATAATATTTTGTGTAACCAGTTTATCTGCTCCTTTAAGGATAATCGAAAAATCAATCAGATAATTATCCGGATGAACAGTGTATTGATGAATGATTTCTTTACCGGTTGTATCTTTTAAATTAAATGATACAGTTGTGCTCTTATCTGCATTAACAGTTTTAGTTGCAGCATCAAACGTTAAGTCTGATGTTGGGATCGTTCTTCCTTCACCGGAATTAATATCGTAGGAGATTTTATTTTTGGCATTATCAAGTAAAATCACAGGCTTGCCATCAAAAGTCTTATACTTGGTAAGCTCTACCCTTTTTGGCTGACCGCCTTTGTTTGTAAAAATCACTTTAATAACACCATTGTCAACCTCAATAATTTCTTCCGGGTTATTGATACTACTTTGAAACCCACCTGCTGCCTGCATAATTCTAACAGTAGAGGCACTGGTGGAATCCTGTTTAGATTTAACTGTATCAACAGCTGGCTTTGTCCTTGCAATTGAATCTGCTACCCTTTTTTGTTCTACCAGGTATGCTTTGTTACCCTGACTGTTAAAATAAAACATGCCCATCATCAGCAAGCCTATCAACACAAAGCCAATCACCGTATTTCTATCCGTTCCCATAATCTGATTTTAAGTTGGCAAATGTAATTAAAGTTTGTAGTTAATGATTTGTAAATAGGTTAAATAAAAAATGCCCCACAGTAGCCGGGCATTTTTATTTGAAATATTTCTAAACCCGTTATTTTTTCGCGGCAGCTTTAGCAGCAGGAGCTGCAGGAGCTGCTTTTGGAGCGGCGGCAGCTTTAGGGGCAGCAGCACCTTTTGGAGCAGCGGTACCTTTTGGAGCAGCGGCTTCTTCCTGTTTCAACTGACGTGTCATTGTAACAGATGCAATAGGAATACGTGGTGAGTTCATGATTTCCATGTTTTCAGCTTTTACATCCTGTACCCTGATATTGCCATTCAATTCAAGTCCGGAAATATCAAGCGATATGTTTTCAAGCAAATGCTTTGGAAACATTTTTACTTTCAAACTTTTGATTTTTACTACCAACTTACCGCCATTTTTTACGCCGATTGGTGTACCTACGAACTTTAAAGGCAATGTAACAGTTAGCTTTTTATCTTCAACCAATTCCAGAAAATCTACATGAATAAGTTTATCACTAACCTTATCAAACTGTAAATCTTTTAAAACGCATTTGTAAGATTTGCCATCAACATTTGCCTGAATTACCATAAACTCTGATGTGTAAACAAACTTTTTAAAGTCTGTTGCTAATGCAGCAAAGTTAACTTCAGTAGCACCTCCGTAAATTACAGCTGGCACTTTTTCCTCAAGGCGAAGTTGGCGGGTGGCTTTTTTGCCAAATTCGGTCCTGATTTGTCCTTCGATTGTA
>JAYTTM010000056.1:0-2737 GCA_043745055.1 Chitinophagaceae bacterium
ATTGTGATAGGCCATCTTAATATTATTTTGCTTACAAAGCAGGGCTATTTTATTTAATTTTTCTGCAATCACTTTATAATCATCCAATGATTTTCTTAAATCAGCAGTCAGGTAAGGAATTACAACATATTTGTTTCCTACCTCTAAAGCTGCATCAATGGTTTGCTGGCCATCTTTCTCAAACAATTTAAGATCATAATGTCCACTGGGTGAAATCATTTTGTTCGCTTTTAAAATGCCAGTTATTTCTTTAGCGCTTTTTTTAAAGAAGGCATCTTTTGTATTGAAGCCATAAAATTCAACGCTATTATATCCGGCAGCGGCCATCTTTTTTAAAACGGCTTCAATGCCCGCTGTAGGTATTTCTTCCCTTAAAGAATACAATTGCAAACCAATTGTTTTCTTATTATGGGCATTTGCCAATACGTCTGCGCCAATGATGGCACCAGTTGCAGTAATGCCTGCACTCATTAAAAATTGTCTTCTGTTAATCATGATAGATAGATTTTAAAATGTAAATAATTATTCAGCCCAGGCTTTATCACCTTTTTTATATAGATATGCGCCATCATATTTGCCAGGTACCTGTATGTGTCGCAATGTTTCTGTAGCTCCTGTTTTTGATGTAAAGAACCCAAATAAAGTAAGTTGCTTCATCATGGTATAATAATGCAGCGGTAATTTATTTTCCTTTTTGCCTTCATTAGCTGCTTTTACTTTTTCGTTAAATGTTTTGGCTTCTTTTTCCAGGCTTAACAGTAAATCTTTTCTTTGTGCGGCATCGCAAACTATAAATGATTTTTTATGCATCTTGTCACTGGCTTCTTCCAGTTGAAGGATGCCTTTTGTAAAAACTGCCTGCTCATCCGTAGTATAACAATCTGTAACAAATGTTTTCATAAAATCACCTACCTGGGCGGCTTTTGCGCCAGGCGTAGCCGTAGCTGGAATAATAGTTTCACCCACTTCATTCAGCAATGCAATACTTGCAGCAGAGAAGCCAGCATCTGCCTTGGCAGCAGTTTTACAGCCGCTTAAAAATAATTCTCCACCTACTACAAGGCCTCCGGTAAGTAAGGCTATTTGTTTTAAGAGTTCTCTTCTTTCCATTGTATTAGTTTAATCGTTTTAGATTGTTGACGGTTGCTGATTCAGCACATTAATTTTACAAATTTTTCTTCTTCAATTCGTTTGCAGCAAAATCTGCAGCCCTTGCTGTTAAAGCCATGTAAGTAAGTGATGGATTTACACAGGAAGCACTCGTCATACAAGCGCCATCTGTAACAAAAACATTGAGTGCATCCCATACCTGGTTATGGCCATTGAGCACAGATGTTTTTGGATCTCTGCCCATACGTGCCGTTCCCATTTCATGAATACCCATACCTACCGCATAACCGCTATCAAAACCTTCCACATTTTTTAAGCCTGCATTGGTTAGCATCTCTATTCCGTCAGCAACCATATCCTTCCGCATTCTTAATTCGTTTTCTTTTAGCTCAACGTCAAAGGCAATAGTGGGTAAACCCCATTTATCTTTGTTGTTTTTATCCAACGTCATTTTATTGCTATGATCCGGCAGCATTTCACCAAAACCACCAAGGTTCATTGTCCAGCTACCTGGTTCACTCAGTGCTTCTTTTAAGTCTGCACCAAGTGTAAATTCTGCTATATCGATACCACGGCCCCTGTTGGCACCGCCCTGATAGCCGAAGCCACGGAGGTAATCTCTTTTATCATCATAAATATTGCGGAACCGGGGAACATAAATACCTGTAGGCCTGCGACCATAAAGATACTTATCTTCAAAACCTTCTACCGTGCCACGGGCACCATTTTTTAAATGATGATCCATTATATTGTGCCCCAATTCGCCGCTGCTGCTACCTAACCCGTCCGGCCATATATCCGTTGCACTGTTCATCAAAATCCAGGCAGAGTTAAAGGCAGATGCACATACAAAAACGATGGTGGATTTATACTCAATGGTTTTGTTGGTTAACGCATCAATTACTTCCACTCCCGTCGCTCTTTTTTTATCCTTATCGTACAATAACCTTGTAACAATCTTATTTACTTCCATGGTAAGATTGCCGGTTTTTCTTGCAGCGGGCAGCGTAGCAGATTGGGTACTGAAATAGGCTCCAAACGGACAACCCCGCCAGCATCTGTTGCGGTACTGGCAATTGGTTCTGTCGTTATGTGCTTCAGTAATATTGGCACTTCTTCCTATAAACATGTGGCGTTTGCCTTTATAAAAATCTTTCAGTTTTGCAGCCACATCTTTTTCTACCACATTCATTTCCATACCCGGCATATACTCGCCATCAGGTAATACTTCCAGTCCCTCTTTAGTGCCTTGTATGCCGGCAAACTTTTCTGCGTGGCTGTACCAGGGTGCTATATCTTCGTACCTTATTGGCCAGTCAACACCAATACCTTCTTTTGCATTTGCCTCAAAGTCCCATTTATTAAGTCGGTAGCTTTGGCGTCCCCAGGTAAGCGAACGGCCTCCCAAATGATATCCCCGGTACCAATCCATTCTTTTCACCTCCGTATAGGGGCTTTCCTTTTCGTTAGCCCACAAACCAAAGGTGGATTCATTTAAAGGGTAATCTCTTTTTAAAACAGGATAATCAGTTTTCATTTGCTGTGTGGGCTTATCCCTGTGAGGAAAATCCCATACATCTTTACCGGCATTTACATAATCTTTAATATGCTCAATATCGCGGCCTCT
>JAYTTM010000057.1:0-2732 GCA_043745055.1 Chitinophagaceae bacterium
GTTAATGAAACCAGCAAAACTTTCAATCCGGTTTTGGTGCCACGTATTGCTGTAATAAAAAAATTAGGAAGTAAGTACAGTTTATATGCTACAATTAGCAAAGGGTATGGGCCGCCCACTATTGATGAAATTGTACCATCTGCCGGAGTTTTTAATACAACGTTACTTGCAGAAAATGCTACTAATTTTGAAGTGGGTGCAAGAGCAGAAATTCCGGAAAAGTTATTCATTTCTGCTGCATATTATTTTTTAAAGTTGAACAATACCATTGTTTCAAGAAGAGACAATAGCGGTGCCGAATATTTTGTAAATGCCGGAAATACCAACCAGCAAGGGTTTGAACTTGCTGTTACTTATTATCCTATAAAAGGTGCAGCTAATTTTATAAAGGATTGTAAACTTTGGATGAACTATACCAACATCCTGGCGAAGTTTGAAAATTACCAGCGAGGAAGCAGAAATTATAGTGGAAACAAACTGACCGGTACAGCTCCCAATGTATTTGTTTCAGGTGCTGACATTCTCACTAAAATTGGTTTGTATGCGAATGTTACCTACAGTTTTACAGATGTAATTCCATTGAATGATGCCAATACTTTTTTTGCTACGCAATACAATTTGTTGTTTGCAAGAGTAGGTTATAAATTAACATTGAGCAAAAGGATTACATCGGAAATTTATGGTTCATTTGATAAATCATTCAATACGCCCTTTAGCCTGGGTAATGATTTGAATGCAGCAGGAAATCGTTACTTCAATCCATCAGCACCACAAAATTTTACAGGTGGATTAAAGTTTCAATTCAATTTATAAAAACTATATCAGGGAAAAAGGCCAAACGAAAATTTAAAAAGCAATGTAACAGGCTTCCTAATTTTTTTTTATTTAACGATCGATTACATGGACATATACCTTATCAGGCATACAACACCATTGGTAGCAAAGGGAGTTTGTTACGGGCAAACAGATCTGGATGTTACTGAAACTTTCATTACAGAAGCCAATATCATCAAAGCACATTTGCCTTCAACTATTCAGCAGGTTTACAGCAGTCCATTGCAACGCTGCACAAAATTAGCGGCATATTTATTTCCTGAAAAAAATATTCAAATGCAAAATGCGCTGATGGAAATTAATTGCGGCAGTTGGGAAATGAAACGCTGGGACGATATACCCCGGGAGGATATAGAACCCTGGATGAAAGATTTTGTAAACATTCGCACACCAAAAGGAGAGAATTATTTCGATTTGTACAACAGGGTAAAAACTGTATTTGAGGATATATCCCTAAAGCCTTTACCGGCGGCTATTGTAGCACATGGCGGTGTGCTTCGTAGTATATTATCTTACATTACCAACACAGCATTAATTGATTCTTTCAACGTATTTAACCTGCACTATGGCTGTGTTATAAAAATTGAAACAGCCAATGGTAACCTGCAGCACAACATACTTAGCAATATTGTTCATGAAAAGGAAACACATAAACCAACTGGTTTTTAGGAGGTTACTATATTGAAAATGTATATTTGCCCAAATTTTTTGAGTAATGTATTTTCAGGAAATAGCCTTTAAAGAAATATTAACGGTAACATTTACCTTGTTTGCAGTAATTGATATGGTTGGTTCTGTACCTATCCTGGCTTCATTAAGGCTAAAAATGGGAGGCACTATCCGTTCCACCCAGGCAACGCTTGCCTCAGGCGGGTTGATGATTTTATTTTTATTTTTAGGGAAACAGTTTTTGGGATTATTAGGTCTTGATGTTAAATCTTTTGCTGTAGCAGGTAGTATTGTAATTTTTATTTTAGGATTGGAGATGGTATTGGGTCATGAATTTTTTAAACCGGATAACAATCCCAAAAGTGGGAGTGTTGTGCCCATTGCTTTTCCGCTGATAGCCGGTAGCGGTACACTAACCACCATCATGAGTTTAAAAGCCAACTATGCAGATGTAAATATCCTTGCAGGTATTCTCATTAACTGTATAGTAATATACCTGGTACTAAAATCATTAAAATGGATTGAGCATTTTTTAGGTCCCAACGGAATGACGATTATAAGAAAGTTTTTTGGCGTAATATTGCTCGCAATTGCAGTAAAAATATTTGGCAGCAATATTCAAAATTTTGGAAAGTAATTGAATGTGGTTAAAGATGGTTGAATGTGGTGGTTGATTGAGTTTAAAGTTCAACAACTTCAACCCATTTTAACAACCTTCAACAAAATAAAGGTCTTGTTGTACAATGGATAGTATAAGAGTTTCCGAAGCTCCAGATCCAGGTTCGATTCCTGGCAAGACCACTTAGTGTTTTATAACCCATATTGTTGGTTAAAAACAGGCTCACTTTATCTATCAGCTAGCCAATGCCGGCCTTATCCATTTATCATTTCAGGAAAGTAAAAGTTGTTCAATTTCATTCCAGGAGCTGACCCTGGTATGCCTTCCGGGGGTAGCCAGTATATTGTGTGGTTGGGTAAATAACAACGTTTGGCCACTAAAAATATCCAGGTTTTTAAAATGATCATCAATCATAATGTCTGCCTTAATAATCTCTTTCGATCCGCAAAAAACAATTTGTTGCCAGGTAATAAACGGGAAGTGTGTTGTTAACCAGGATTTTTTTTCCGGCAAACTTGCTGGAAATTCCATGGCGGCAGAAACTACAAATAACTCATAGCGTTCATTCAGTTGTTGCATTACTGCCTGGCTGTTTTCTATTACGGGAGCA
>JAYTTM010000058.1:0-2730 GCA_043745055.1 Chitinophagaceae bacterium
TATTTTGTGATGGCTATTGTCTCTACATCGGTGTTATTATAACAATAATTTCACCTGCTCAATAACATCCCTTAACTGGCTAATGTTTTGTCCGCCGGCAGTAGCCAGGTTTTTTTGGCCGCCGCCGCCGCCTTTTATTAACGGTGCCACCTTCTCCTTTATAATTTTTACTGCATCCAGGTTTTTGGCTGCAACTACTGTATCGGCAATGCCGATAGCGACATAGGCCTTACCATCAATATTACTGCACAGCACAATTACATGATCGTGTAAATGATTTTTAAGATCGGTACATAATTTCTTCAATGCATCTGCGCTGCTTACTTCCACCAGTTCTCCTACAAAAGAAACATTGTTGATGATTTCATCTTTTTGTAACAGCTCGTTGCGGATACCTACCAGCTGCCTTGCTTCAAGGCTTTCGATGCGTTTTTTATATTCGGCATTTTCGGCTTGCAAATATTCAATTGATTTGATAGAGTCTTTGCTGTTTTTGAGTGCAGCATTAATTGTACTAACCAATAAAAATTGCTGGTTGATTAATTCTTCTGCTGCCTTTCCACTTACTGCTTCTATTCTTCTTACACCGGCTGCTACGGCGCTTTCACTTTTTATTTTAAACATACCGAGTTGCCCAGTGGCGCCTACATGTGTGCCACCGCATAACTCGAAAGAATAGTTGGCATCCATTATTACAACCCTTACCGTATCACCATATTTTTCACCAAACAAAGCCATAGCGCCCAATGCAATGGCCTCATCTTTGTGCATTGATTTTATTACTACCGGAATATTTTCTCTTATTTTTTCATTCACCAGTTTTTCTACCGCAGCAATTTCTTCATCAGTTACTTTGGCAAAATGACTGAAATCAAATCGCAGGTACTCTTCGTTTACCAGGCTTCCTTTTTGTGCAACATGCTTACCCAGCACATTGCGCAAGGCAGCATGCATAAGGTGCGTAACACTGTGATGAACGGTGATTTCATTTCTACGGGCTGCATTTACTTTGGCTGTAACATTTGTATCAATTGCTGCTGGCAGGCTATCCGTAAAATGTATAATGAGGTCGTTTTCTTTTTTTGTATTGGTTACTTCTATTACTTCATCTCCAAATTGAATAGTGCCTGTATCACCTACCTGGCCGCCACTTTCAGCATAGAACGGCGTGGTATCCAGCACCAACTGGTATTGCTCTTTTCCTTTGGCGGTTACCTTTCGGTATTTAATTACTTTACTGTTTGTTTCAAGGGTATCATAACCAACAAACTGGTTGCTGGTATTATCAATGAGTGCAATCCAATCTTCAGTTTCTAAAGATGTGGCGGCACGGCCTCTCTCCTGTTGCTTTTTTCTTTCCTCCTCATATCCTTCTTCATCAACTGTTAAATTATTTTCCAATGCTATCAGGTTGGTTAAATCTATTGGAAAGCCGTACGTATCGTTGAGTTCAAAAGCACTTTTACCATCAATTTTTTTTGTTGATTGAGAAGCAGCAATCACATCGGCAATTCTTTTAAGGCCTTTTTCTAAAGTTCTCAAAAATCCTTCTTCTTCTTCTTTAATTACCCTGCTAACAAAATCCTTTTGCTGTATCAACTCCGGAAAAACTAGTTCAAACTGTTTTGCAATTACCGGCAACAATTGAAATAACAACGGTTGCTTGTAGTCTAAATAAGAATAGTAATACCGAACTGCTCTGCGTAAAATTCTTCTTATTACATAACCAGCACCTGTGTTAGAAGGTAACTGTCCATCGGCTATGCAAAAACTGATGGCACGGATATGATCTGCAATTACCCTAAAAGCAATGCTTTCTTTACCCCCATCCCCGGTAGGGGAGTTATTGGCATTATATTTTTTACCAACTATTTTCTCAGTTGCTTCAATAGTGCCTGTAAAAACATCCGTATCGTAATTACTTTGTTTGCCTTGTAATACCCTTACCAGTCTTTCAAACCCCATGCCTGTATCAACATGCGTAGCAGGCAATGGCTCCAGGCTACCATCTTTTTTTCGATTGTATTGTATAAATACATTGTTCCATATTTCTATTACCTGCGGATGGTCTTTATTTACTAGTTCCCAGCCGGGTACAAGCGCACGTTCGTTATCAGGCCGCATATCCACATGTATTTCGCTACAAGGGCCACAAGGGCCGGTATCGCCCATTTCCCAAAAATTATCTTTCTTATTTCCAAATACTATATGATCTTCTTCCACTAGTTTTTTCCATTCCCGTAATGCAATAGTAGATGCTGGCAAACCCTCTTTTTCATCCCCTTCAAATACACTTACATATAATTTATCTTTTGGTATTTTATATACTTCGGTTAGTAACTCCCAGCTCCATGCAATGGCTTCGGCTTTAAAATAATCGCCAAAGCTCCAGTTACCCAGCATTTCAAACATGGTATGGTGATAGGTGTCAACGCCAACTTCTTCCAGGTCGTTGTGCTTGCCGCTTACCCGCAGGCATTTCTGTGTATCGACTGCTCTTTTAAAGGGTGCAGTTTTATTGCCGAGAAAATAATCTTTAAACTGGTTCATACCTGCATTGGTAAACAATAAAGTTGGGTCGTTCTTTAATACAATGGAGGCGGAGGGTACAATGGCATGTCCTTTAGATTGGAAGAAATCGAGAAACTGTTGACGTATAGCTGCACTCGTCATCATGGTTTTAAATGTTTTTGGGTTGATTTTTGAGATTTATCCATCTATATTTGTAAT